>JBOGTX010000518.1:0-7619 GCA_050695695.1 Chloroflexota bacterium | reverse complement strand
CCGCCTCCCCTTTCAGGCTCAACACCTTGGTGATCGCCGCCGTCAACGTCGTCTTCCCGTGGTCGATGTGCCCGATCGTCCCCACGTTCATGTGCGGCTTCGTCCGCTCGAATCGCTTCTTCGCCATGCTCTTTCTATCCTCGTCTGGTGTGCAATCCAACTTGACGCGAGTGCCAGCCGGGCGCGGTCGCGCCCGGGCAACTTACCCGCGGCTCACGCTCTGCGCGACGGCCCGCGGAGCTTCCTGATAATGGGAAAACTCCATGGAATAACTGGCGCGCCCCTGACTCATCGATCGCAGGTCGGTCGCGTAGCCGAACATGTGGGCCAACGGAACGAGGGCGCGCACGATCTGGTTCGGCGCCCGGGCTTCGATTCCGACGATGTGGCCACGTCGTGAGCTCAGATCGCCCATCACGTCGCCAAGGTATTCGTCGGGCGCGGTCGCTTCGACCTTCATGATCGGCTCCAACAAGATCGCCTGCGCCTTCTGGGCGGCGCTCTTGAAGGCCATGGATCCGGCGATCTTGAACGCGATCTCACTGGAGTCGACCGCGTGGTACGACCCATCGTAGACGATCGCCCGGATTCCGACCATCGGGTAGCCCGCGACAACGCCACTTTCCATGGCTTCACGGATGCCTTCCTCGATCGCCGGAATGTACTCCCGGGGCACCGCGCCGCCGACAACCTGGTTGACAAACTCGAATCCGCCACTCGGGCCCAACGGCTCGAGCCGGATGAAGCAGTCGCCGTATTGGCCATGGCCGCCGGTTTGCCGAACGAAACGCCCTTCAGCCTGGGCGGCTTCTCGGATGGTCTCGCGGTAGGCGACCTGAGGCTTACCGATGTTGGCCTCGACCCGAAACTCGCGGAGCATGCGATCGACGAGCACTTCCAGGTGAAGCTCGCCCATCCCGGCGATGATCGTCTGACCGGACTCGACGTCGGTCCGAATTCGGAATGTCGGATCTTCTTCGGCGAGACGGGAGAGTGCCAGGCCCATCTTGTCCTGGTCGGCCTTGGTCTTCGGCTCGATCGCCACGTGGATGACCGGCTCGGGAAAGCGAATCGTCTCCAGGACAACTGGCTGATCGGCATCGGAGAGCGTGTCGCCGGTGAAGGTGTTCTTGAAGCCCACGACCGCGCAAATGTCGCCGGCGCTCACGCTGCCGATCTCTTCGCGCTTGTTCGCATGCATGCGCAAGAGGCGGCCGACCCGCTCGCGCTGGTTCTTCGTCGCGTTCAGGACGTACGAGCTGGACGCCAGGGTTCCCGAGTAGACGCGGATGTACGCCAATCGTCCGACGAACGGGTCGGCCACGATTTTGAAGGCCAGCGCCGAAAACGGCTCCGAAATGCTTGCCGTTCGGGTTACCGGCTGATCGGTCTTGGGATCGATGCCCGAGACCGGCGGTCGGTCCAACGGCGACGGCAGGTAGTCGACCACCGCGTCGAGCATCGGCTGAATGCCCTTGTTGCGCAGGGCGCTGCCACCGAGCACCGGAACCAGCTGACCCGACACCGTCGCGGCGCGGAGTCCGGCCACGATCTCCTCGACGGTCAATTCATCGCCTTCGAGGTACTTCAGCATGAGATCGTCGTTGGTCTCGGCCACGGTCTCGATCAGCTTCTGGCGATGTTCTTCCGCTTCGGCTTTGTACTCGTCGGGAATTGGGCTGACCTGAGGCGTCGCGCCGAGGACGTCGGTATAGTAGAGCGCCTCGCGCCGTAAGAGGTCGATGATCCCCTGGAACGCGGCCTCCTGGCCGATCGGGATTTGCAGCGGAACCGGCTTCGCGCCCAGACGGTCGCGGATCATCTCGACGGTTCGCCAGAAGCCCGCCCCGACGCGGTCCATCTTGTTGATGAAGCAGATCCGCGGCACGTTGTAGCGGTCGGCTTGACGCCAGACGGTCTCCGACTGGGGCTCGACGCCCGCGACCGCGTCGAACACGACGACGCCGCCATCCAACACCCGGAGGCTGCGCTCCACTTCGACCGTGAAGTCCACGTGCCCGGGGGTATCGATGATGTTGACGGTCCGGCCATTCCAGGCGCAGGTCGTCGCGGCCGCGGTGATCGTGATTCCCCGTTCTCGCTCCTGCTCCATCCAGTCCATGACGGTGGTCCCTTCGTGGACCTCGCCCATCTGGTGAATCATGCCAGCGTAGTAGAGGACGCGTTCGGTCGTCGTGGTCTTGCCCGCGTCAATGTGGGCAATGATCCCGATATTTCGAATGAGCTCGAGAGGTACTTCTGTCGGCATCCATTTCTCCAGCTAGTGAGGCGCCTGACGCGCAACCGAACGCCGGGCACGTTCCCGGATGGGTCGCTGCTACGTAGCTGCCCCGGTATCCCATGGCATGTCACGCGGATCGTTCGGCTTCTCGACGAGGAGGCCACGACGCGCGAAGGTCAGTCTGGTCCTCAGTAGCCGCCTGATTGGCCCGTCATGAATGGGTTGTCTACCACCGGTAGTGAGCGAAAGCCTTGTTGGCCTCGGCCATGCGGTGGGTGTCCTCGCGCCGCTTGATCGTCGTGCCGGTCCCGTGCGCCGCGTCCATGAGCTCGCCGGCCAGCTTTTCGGCCATCGATCGACCGGATCGCTTGCGCGCGGATTCGATGAGCCAGCGCATCCCAAGCGAAATGCGCCGTTCACCGCGAATCTCGACCGGAACCTGGTAGGTCGCGCCGCCAACACGGCGGGGCTTGACCTCGAGCACCGGCGTGGCATTCCGGAGCGCGAGCTCGAACGTCTCGATCGGGCTGTGCCGCGTCTGGTTCTCGATCGTCGTGAGGGCATCGTAAACGATTCCCTCGGCGGTCGCCTTCTTTCCGGAATACATCAGGTTGTTGATGAACTTCGCGAGCGTCCGGTTCTTGTATTTGGCGTCGGGAGCCGCTTGCCGGTGCTCGACGCGAGCTCGTCGTGGCATGCGCTTCTCCTTACTTCTTCGTCGCGGCTTGCTTTGGCGCCTTGGCGCCGTACTTCGACCGGCCGCGTCGGCGATTGGCGACCCCGGCGGCGTCGAGCGTGCCTCGAACGATGTGATAGCGCACGCCCGGCAAGTCCTTGACTCGGCCGCCACGAATCAGCACAACCGAGTGCTCTTGAAGGTTGTGCCCCTCGCCAGGAATGTAGGCGGTCACTTCCATCAGGTTGCTGAGTCGCACGCGGGCGATCTTTCGCAGCGCCGAGTTCGGCTTCTTCGGCGACGTCGTCTTCACGACGGTGCAGACGCCGCGCTTCTGCGGCGATCCCTTGCCTCGGGTCAGCTTGTTCTCGAGAGTGTTGAAGTGAAACCGCAACGCCGGTGCGGCTGTTTTCTTCGCGATCTGCTTCCGGCCCTTGCGGACCAGTTGATTGATCGTTGGCAAGCTTGCTCCTTCTCTGACGATTGATGAACATGGAAAGCCGAAGGCACAAGCGCATACCGCGTCAGATGCCTGACGCGGTATGCGCTCACTGGCCTTCGACTTTCATGGCGCACTAACTACAAAGTTTAACAGACCTACTCGTCCCCGTCAACGTTGGCGGCGACCGCCGCGCCGTCGTCGACCACGGCGGGCTCCGCCTCGATCACCTCCGGCAACGCCTCGGGCTCGCCCCCGAGCAGCATCATCCGCGCGCGCTCCTTCAGGCGCGCGCGTTCCGCGACGCCCGAACCCGCCGGAATCAGCTTGCCGATGATGACGTTCTCCTTCAGGCCGAGCAGGCGATCAACGCCGCCCTGAATCGCCGTCTGGGTCAGGACGCGCGTGGTTTCCTGGAAGGACGCCGCGGCGAGCCAGCTCTCGGTGTTCAGCGAGGCCTTGGTGACGCCAAGCAGGACGGTCTGCGCGGTGGCGGGCTCCCCGCCCTCGGCCAGGAACCGCGCGTTGATGTCTTCGTACCCAAAGCGATCGACGAGCTCGCCCGGCAAAAGCTCGGTGTCACCCGGGGTATCCACCCGGACTTTACGGAGCATCTGTCGGACGATGATCTCGATGTGCTTGTCGTTGATCGTCACGCCCTGGGAGCGGTAGACTTTTTGCACCTCCCCGACCAGGTAGAGCTGGACCGCCTCGCGGCCCAGGATCCGCAGAATGTCCTGCGGATTTGCCGCGCCCTCGGTGAGCTGATCCCCGGCGGCGACCCATTGACCGTTCTCGACCCGAATCTGGGCGGTTGGCGGCACGGCGTATTCGCGTTCGTCGCGCTCCTCGTAGGCGATCACGATTCGCCCATCCTCGAAGCTGACCGTGCCACTGAATCGCGCCGGGATCGCCTGATCGCCGATGCGCATCAGCGGCTGGTCGATGTCGACCTGGTCTCCCGCCGAGACCAGGATCTCAGCGCCCTCCGGAACCGCCTGCTCGTCGTGGTAGGTCTCGGTCGAAGTCACCTTGATCCGCCGCGGCTCCTCCGAGCGGTTGACGGTGACCGCGCCGTCGATCTCGCTGACGACGGCCTGGCCCTTGGGCACGCGCGCTTCGAAGAGCTCCTCGACGCGGGGCAAGCCGGTCGTGATGTCGAGTCCGGCGATACCACCGGTGTGGAACGTCCGCATCGTGAGCTGGGTGCCCGGCTCGCCGATGCTCTGGGCCGCGATGATTCCGACGGCCTCGCCCATGTCGACGACGTGCCCTCGGGCAGGGCTGCGTCCGTAGCAGTACTGGCAAACCCCGTGCGTTGCCTGGCAGGTCAGCGGCGAGCGAACCTGAATCCGCTTGAAGCTCTTCGCCAGGACTTGATCGGCGAGGTCCTCGGTGATCATCTCGTTCCGATTGACGATGATCTCGCCGGTGGCCGGGTCGACCACCGCGCTGGCCGCCAGGCGGCCCACGATCCGATCCCGAACCGGCTCGACGACGCTCGCTCCCGCCTTCTCCTCGATCCAAATTCCGGTCGTCGTCCCGCAGTCCTGCTCTTGAATGATCACGTCCTGCGAGACGTCGATCAGCCGCCGGGTCAGGTACCCCGAGTCGGCGGTGCGAATGGCGGTGTCGGCCAGACCTTTACGCGCGCCGAGGGTCGAGATGAAGTACTCCAGCACGCTCAGGCCCTCGCGGAAGCTCGACCGGATCGGCAGGTCGATGATCCGCCCGGACGGGGCGGTCATCAAGCCACGCATACCGGCCATCTGCCGCAACTGGACGATGTTACCCTTGGCGCCCGAGTTCGTCATCATGTAGACCGAGCCGAAGTGGTCGAGACCCTCGCCGACTGCCTGGGTCACCTTTTCGGTCGTGTCGTTCCAGATCTCGACGGCCTGATTGTATCGCTCGTCCTCGGTGATCAGACCGCGGCGGTACTGCTTCTCGATCTCGGAAATTCGCTGGTCGGCCGCCTTCAGCAAGTCGTTCCGAACGCTCGGCACCGTCAGATCGCTGATGGCGATCGTGATGCCCGACTGCATCGCGAAGTCGAAGCCAACCCGCTTGATGCGGTCGACGACTTGAGCGGTCCGCTCGGAGCCGTACTTTCGATAGCAGATGCCGACGATCGCCCGGAGCCGCTTGCGGTCCTGGACGTCGTTGGTCTCGGGCAGGAACCGAAGCGCTTCCGGGAGCTCCTGGTTGAAGATGATCCGGCCAATGCTGGTGTCGACGATCTCCTTCTGCTCGGACTCCGGATTCGTCCGGTACAGCTTGACCCGCGCGTGCAGGTCGACCGCGCCGAGCTGGTAAGCGAGGATCGCGTCTTCGGCGCTCCCGAAGACCTTGTCCTCGCCCTTGACGCCCGGCTTGACCACCGTCATGTAGTAGCAGCCGAGCACCATGTCGAGGGTCGGCGCGACGGTCGGCTCACCACTCGAGGGCAGCAGTAGATTGCGGCTGGCGAGCATCAGATCGCTCGCCTCGCGTCGCGCGGCGCTCGACAGCGGCACGTGGACCGCCATCTGGTCGCCGTCGAAGTCGGCGCCGAACGCCGAGCAGACGAGCGGATGGATCCGAATCGCCTTGCCTTCGATCAAGATCGGCTCGAACGCCTGGATCCCCAGACGGTGCAGGGTCGGCGCTCGGTTGAGCAGCACCGGGTGATCCTGGACCACTTCCTCGAGCACGTCCCAGACTTCGGGGCGGAGCCGCTCGACGATGCGCTTCGCGCTCTTGATGTTGTGGGCGAAGCCTCGTTCGACCAGCTTCCGCATCACGAAGGGCTTGAACAGCTCGACCGCCATGATCTTCGGCAAGCCGCACTGGTGCAACGCCAGGTTCGGGCCGACGATGATGACCGACCGACCGGAGTAGTCGACCCGCTTGCCGAGCAGGTTCTGACGGAATCGGCCCTGCTTGCCCTTGAGCATGTCGCTGAGCGACTTCAGCTTGTGGTTGCTCGATCCGGAAACTGCCCGTCCCCGTCGTCCGTTGTCGATCAGCGAATCGACTGCTTCTTGCAGCATGCGCTTTTCGTTGCGAATGATGATCTCCGGCGCGCCCAGCTCGAGCAGTCGCTTGAGCCGGTTGTTCCGGTTGATCACCCGTCGGTAGAGATCGTTAAGATCCGACGTCGCGAACCGACCGCCGTCGAGCTGGACCATCGGACGAAGGTCCGGCGGCAAGACCGGCAAGACGGTGAGGATCATCCACTCTGGCTTATTGCCACTCTTGCGGAACGCTTCGACGACGCGCAGTCGCTTGGTCGCCTTCTTACGACGCTGTCCCGACGCCGACGAGGCGCGGATCTCCCCGCGCAGCACTTCGGCGAGCTGGTTCAAATCGACCGAGCAGACGATCTCGCGAACCGCCTCGGCGCCCATGCCCGCGCGGAAGACGTGCCCCCACTTGTCGTGAAGCTCGCGGTAGCGCCCCTCGTTCAGGAGCTGCAGCCGCTGCACGCTTTCCAGATCTGCTTTCTGCGCCCCGAGCTCCTCGCGTCGCTTTTCGACATCGATCAGCTCGCGGTTGTTCAGCTCGCTGATCTCGGCGCTCGCGGCCTGGTGGAGCTGGTCGACCTCGGCCTGGATCCGGACCCGCAGGTTATCCAGATCCGACTGGTAGTCGCGCTGGACCGTCTCGAGGCGATCGCCGGCGAGCTCGTCCAACCGGTGCAGCACGTCGGCATTGATCATTTGATCGAGCTGCACGACGGGCTGGCCGGCGTACACGAATTCCCTGGGTGCCGCCTGGTTCTGCAGGGCCATCAATTCTTCGCGGAGCGCCTGTTCGTCGTTGCGCGCCGCCGCGACGTCCTGATCGCGCCGCGCCCCGAGCGTTCCTTCTTCGGCGGCCTGGCCCTGGCGGAGCTCCGTCTCTTTCTCGGCCAGCGCCGCGTTGATCTCGGCGATCCGGGTGACCTTGGCGTCTTCGGAGGCGGTGCCCAGGTTCTGCACCTGACTGTCGATGTCGTCGACCTCGCGCTTGCGCGCTTCCTCGTCGACGTCGACGACGATGTACTGGGCGAAATAGAGCACGCGCTCAAGGCTGCGGGGCGAAACGTCCAGCAGCAGACCAATTCGGCTGGGCGTGCCCTTGACGAACCAGATGTGACTCACCGGCGCCGCGAGCTCGATGTGGCCCATGCGCTCACGGCGCACCTTGCTTCGGGCGACCTCGACCCCACACTTATCGCAAATGATGCCCTTGTAACGGACTCGCTTGTACTTTCCGCAGTAGCATTCCCAGTCTTTGGT
>JBOGTX010000517.1:0-1556 GCA_050695695.1 Chloroflexota bacterium | reverse complement strand
GTTTTCCACCCAGCCGATCGAGGAGCCGCCGCGACCGGCGGATTTTCTCGAGTTGCTCGACGACCTGGCGATGGACGACAAGATCCTCTTCGCGACCGATTACCCTCACTGGGACTTCGATGCGCCGGATCAGGCGATTCCGGCCCAGGTCCCGCCCGCGCTCCGCCGGAAGATCCTGATCGAAAACGCGCGAGCGCTCTATCGACTCTAATTGATTCCGGCCACCTCCTGCTGGTAGCGGTCGATCAGCGCCAGGGCCCCGCTCGTCGGCGAGGCCTCCCTGGCCCAGCGATGCGCCAGGTCAGCGAGCTCTTCGGTCAACGACGGGTTAGCTCGATGGTCGACGAAGCGCCGGACGATGGCAAGGCGACCGCGCTGGACGTTGGCCGGGAAGTCAGCCAGCTCGTCGATCATGCTGGCGACGTCCGCGGCGAGGCGCTCGATGCGCTCGCGCGCCACGGCCCGGCCGTTTTCGGTCGTCAGCTTGTCGATGAAGTCGTGACGCTTTCCCTCGACCCACGGGGGAATCTTCTCGCGCAGGTAGCCGGAGAGGTAGACCTCAAGGTTGTCGACCAGGTACCGGTCGAGGCCCTCACCGCGGCGCGCGTCGTCTTGCTCCATCCGGTGCATGGTGATCCGAATATTTCGGTAGAAGGCTGGCAGGCCGATGTTCGCGTCGATCGTATCCGCGTCGTAGAGGGAGAGCGCCGCCGGCGTCGAGGTCGGCAGCGGCTTGAGATGAGCGAGGATGATCTCGCGGGTGGCGGCGCGGAAGTCGTCGGCGTAGCCGTATTCGCCCAGCAGCGCGGCGGCGATCTGGCCGCCGGAGTAGTGGTGGACCGTTTCGGTCAACCCGAGGCGGTCGTAGAGGGTCGTCACCCGATTCTGGCGCGCGGGCGGCAGTTTCGCGTTGATCCAGAAGCCGTCGGCGTCGAGCACCCGCTTCCCATCGCGCATGAGGATCTCGCCGTCGAAGGACTTGGTCACGTCGTGCAGGGTTGCCGCGAATTCCAGGACGCGCAGGTCGCCGCCCTCCCGGCCCGCGATCGTCCGGGCGAGCGCGCGGACCCGCACGACGTGATCGTAGGTGTAATTGCGCCAGGAGAATCCGACCCAGTCCTGGTCCCACAACTGGTACGTCTCGCGCACCAGCGCTTCAAGCTCGGCCAGGACTTCCCGGTCGCGCGCGGTGAGAACTTGCTCGCTGATCGCCATCGGTCGAATGCCCTCCTTCAAATTGCCAAGTAAGGCCAGTCACCAGTATAACCGCTCGCGGCCGAGTCCCGGGCCCCGACGTTCTGACGACCACGCCAGTCGTCAGGCAAAACCTTACAAAACCGCATGGGTTTCCTTACATACACCCGACCGGTGACAGCATAAGATCATCCGTGGATGAATAATCCAGCGGTCAGAGGTGGGCAGTGACCGCGCCCTCTGCTCACCTCTTACTGACTACCACGGATGGGCATCCAAAGCCTTGACCCTGCTGGCGCGGCCACGATCGACTCCTCCCCTTGGACTGCGGTCAAAGCATCTCGCGTCCCTGCCGCCGATGT
>JBOGTX010000516.1:0-3973 GCA_050695695.1 Chloroflexota bacterium | reverse complement strand
GGACCAGGAGCCTCAGACGCGGGGCGCCCCGGAGACGTTTGGCCAGACGTAGGGGCGGTTCGCGAACCGCACCTACACAACACACGCACGGGCGTTAGATTGGTTATGACGCCATCCTCGGTTCATGCCGCGGCCGTGGCGGTCGGGGAACCCGTCAGGCGTGCTATAATCCGGTTGACTCGGCGCGGATGCCGGCGATGTGACGTCGCGGCGTCAGGAGGTTCCACGGTGGCGTACCCTGTCCAGGCGCGAACCCTTGGCAATTGCCTCACGGTCATTACCCGCGAGGTCCACGACGCACCGGTCGCCTCTTTCTGGGTGTGGTACCGGGTCGGCGCGCGCAACGAGGTGTCCGGCATCACCGGCATCTCCCATTGGGTCGAGCACATGATGTTCAAGGGGACACCCTCCCTTGGCAAGGGCGAGATCTTTCGCTCGGTGTCCAAGAACGGGGGGACCTTGAACGGGTTCACCTGGATCGACTTCACCACCTACTTCGAGACCCTCCCCAGCGATCGCCTCGACCTTTCCCTGCGCATCGAGTCCGATCGCATGGTCAACTCGACGTTCGATCCGGAGGAAGTCGCGAGCGAGCGCACCGTCATCATCTCCGAACGCGAGGGTAGCGAGAACTTCCCGACCTTTCACCTCGACGAAGACGTGACCGCCACCGCATTCAAGGTCCATCCCTACGGTCAGGGCGTCATCGGCTGGAAGTGTGACCTCCAATCGATGACCCGCGAGGACCTTTACACCTGGTACCGAAATCACTACGCGCCGAACAACGCGGTCGTCGTCGTGGTGGGCGACTTCGAGACCGATGCCCTGCTGAAAAAGGTCGAGGAGCTTTTCGGACCGATTCCCGCCGGTCCACCGATTCCGGCCGTTCGTTCCCGCGAGCCACCCCAGCAGGGCGAGCGCCGGGTCGTCGTCCGACGCCCGGGTCCAACCCGCTACTTCATGTCGGTGTATCACGCGCCCGCCGCGGATAGCCCCGACGTCTATCCCCTTTTCATCCTGGACGCGGTGCTCTCCGGCGCCAAGCCACTTGGCCTTTCCGGTGGGCGTGATACGGCCATGGGACGGAGCTCGCGGCTGTATCGCATGCTCGTCGACACCGGCCTCTGCACCGGGGCCGGCTCGTCGTTCGGATTGACCAAAGATCCTTACCTGTTCGAGATCTCGGCCAGCCTTCGCCCGGACACCGGGCTTGCCGAGGTCGAGCGAACGATCGCCGCCGAGATCGAACGGATTCAGCACGACGGTATCCGTCCCGACGAGCTCGAAAAAGCGGTGAAGCAGTTCCGAGCCCAATTCACCTACGCCTCCGAAGGCGTGACCAATCAGGCCTACTGGCTCGGAGACCTCGAGATGGTGAGCCGCTACACCGTGCTCGACGACTTCGTCGATCGAATCGCCGCGGTGACCGCGGCCGATGTGCTGCGCGTCGCCCAGACCTACCTCCAGCCGACAAATCGCACCGTCGGCTGGTTCGAGCCGACGTCGGCCGGTGCCTCGGCCGAGGCGCCCATCGCGCCGGTCCAGGCCGTTCGTCCTTACTTCTTCCGTCCGTACTTCTTCCAGGGAGGCACCGCGCCGTCGGGAATGGCCGCGAGCGGAGGAACCGCCCTCGCGATCCAGCGGACGCGCCTGTCGAACGGAATCACGATCCTCGGCCACCAACGGTCGGTCAATCCCGCGATCGTCGTTCGGGCGGGCATCCAGGCTGGCGCGATGTACGACCCTCCGGGCAAAGAGGGGCTTGCCTATTTCACGGCGCGGATGATGCAGCGCGGCACGAGCCATCACACCTTTCAGCAGATCAGCGAGCTGACCGACAAGGTCGGCGCATCATTGAACGTGGATGGCCAGGAGCATTCGATGCAGGTCAGCGCGCGGTGTTTGCGCGACGACCTCGACCTGCTCGTCGGCTTGTTTGCCGAGGTGCTCCGCGAGCCGATCTTCCCGCCTCAAGAAATGGAGAAGCTCCGCGGCGAAGTCCTTGCCCGCCTGCGCGAGCAGCAGGACGATACCCGAACCGTCGCCGAGCGGCGTTTCCGCGAGCTGGCCTACCCGGCGGATCATCCGTACCACCGCTGGGGCATGGGGAACGAAGCCTCGGTCGCCAGCTTTACCCGCGACGACCTGACCAGCTTCCATGGCCGCTACGTTCAGTCGAATCGCCTGACCGTCGCCTTCGCCGGCGGTATCGGCTTCGACGAATTCGTCGACCGGATCTCCCGGGTGTTCACCGGCTGGACCGCGGTTGGCCCGTCGGCGCCGGTCGTGATTCCCGACGCCGCGCCGCCGAACGCGGTGATTCGCCGCGACTTCGTCGTGCCCGGCAAGACCCAATCCGACCTCGCCCTCGGGCGGCCCGGTCTCCGGCGCTCGAGTCCCGATTTCTACGCCTTGAGCATGGCCGACCTGATCCTGGGCGGGCTCGGGCTCTTCGGCCGTCTCGGCACCAGCGTGCGCGATCGACAGGGCCTGGCCTATCACGTGTCCAGCGACGTCGAGGCGACGCTCGGCCCGTCGCCCTGGGAAGTGCGCGCCGGCGTCAACCCGGCGAACGTCGAAAGGGCGATCGAGAGTATCCTGGCCGAGGTGACTCGGATCCGCACCCAGCCGGTCGACGAGGACGAGCTGGCCGATGGAAAGTCCTACCTGACCGGCGTTCTGCCGCTTTCGGTCGAGACGAACGCCGGCGTCGCCCGTATCCTCCAGAGCATCGAGACCTACGATCTCGGTCTCGACTATCTCGATCGGTACCCGGGCATCGTCAACGCCCTCACCCGCGACCAGCTTCTCGACGCGGCGGCGCGGTATTTCAGCACCGATCAGATCGTCGTCGTGACGGCCGGCCCGGCCTCATCCCTCTAACTCCGATCTAACACAATTCTTTCGCCAGTCTTACTCCCGGATCGTAGTATTCGATGCTGCGAACACCGCGGCCGAGAGTAAGGTGATGGTCAGGCGAAGCCTATCCGCGTACCGCTGCGCTAACTGCGATATCTGGTTCGACTGGCAACCGACCCGGGTAGGCCCGGCCAACTACTGCTGCGTGGGCTGCGCCGAAGGTGGTCCGTGCTGTTGCGACTACGATAACCTCCCGCGTTCCACCTCGGAGAAGCCAACCCTGACGTCACCCTCGATCCCCTGGCCGCCATGGCCCGGAGGGCAGTACCGAGGCTCGAGTGACGGGTGACCCGGCCAGCCCAGGCATACCGCACCCGTGTCGTGGTACAAATAATCCGTCAGTTGCAAAAGAGAGAGGAGTCTCAGATGGAAGTGAAGCCACTCGCCGACCGTGTCGTGATCAAGCCCAAGGTGCGCGAGGAAACGACGAAGGGCGGCATCGTCCTTCCGGATACCGCGAAGGAGAAGCCCCAGGAAGGGACGATCGTCGCGGCCGGTCCGGGCCGGGTCCTCGAAGACGGCACCCGCGTTCCGATGGACGTGAAGGTTGGCGACAGCGTTCTCTACGCGAAGTACGCCGGCACCGAGTACCGGATCGACGAAGAAGAACACCTGATTCTCAAAGAGTCCGACATTCTGGCAATCGTCGGCTAGGGGAAGGAAAGAAATGCCTGCCAAGCAACTCGAGTTCGATGAGAAGGCACGCCGCTCCCTGAAGCGCGGGGTCGACGTCCTCGCCGAGGCGGTCAAGACGACGCTGGGGCCGAAGGGCCGTAACGTCGCGATTGGCAAGAAGTGGGGTTCCCCCACCGTGAGCCACGACGGAGTGACCGTGGCAAAGGAAGTCGAGCTCGCCGATCCGTTCGAGAATATGGGCGCGCAGCTTCTGAAGGAAGCCGCGACCAAGACCAACGACGTCGCCGGCGATGGCACGACCACCGCGACCGTCCTCGCCGAGGCTATTTTCAACGAAGGGCTGCGGGCGGTCGTCTCGGGCGTCAACCCCATGCTCATGAAGCGCGGCATGGAGAAGGCCGTTGACGACATCGTCGAG
>JBOGTX010000515.1:0-2547 GCA_050695695.1 Chloroflexota bacterium | reverse complement strand
GTCCTCGAGGGCACCGCGTTTCACCTGCGTCGGCTGCTCGCGGCGCGCGGACCCGAGTCGGAGGGTGGAGGCCCGGCCGGCGGCGTCGCCTGCGGGGGCGCGGCGCGCAGCGCGATCTGGATGCAACTGCTGGCCGACGTGACCGGGCTCTCACTGCGGGTACCGGTCGTGGTCGAGGCCGGGGCGCTCGGCGCCGCGATCCTCGGCGGCGTGGCGGCGGGACTGCTCTCGATCGACCGGGCGCCGTCGCGAATGGTCCGCTTCGCCGGCACCTACGCGCCGCGTCCGGAGGTGGCGGACGAGTACGATCGCCTCTACGCCCGGTTTTGCCAGTTGGACGACCTGCTGGCGCCGTGGTTTCGCGAAGCAAACCTGAACGGAGAATGAGATGGTCACAACTGAAGTCACGTCTGACGTGCGGACCGGCCCGGCCTGGGCCAAGCGGCGATTACACCACATCTTCGCGCCGGATGGGCGCGCGGTGGTGGTGGCCATGGACGGCGCGCGCAACGGCGCCGGGCGGGGCCTGGAGCGGGCGCCGGAGGCGGTCGCCCGGGTCGTGGCCGGCGGCGTCGACGCGATCCTGACGACGTTTGGGATGGCCCGGGCGGTGGCCAGCGCGCTGGGCGGGGTTGGCCTGATCCTGGCGCTGGACAGCGAGGGACCGATCGCCGACTACGGCGTCGAGCAGGCGCTGCGCTTCGGCGCCGACGCGGTCGAGCTGAAGGTTTTTCCCGGCAACCCGCAGGAGACCAGGCTCGCCGACCTGCGACGACTGGCCGCGCGCTGTGCCGAATGGGGCATGCCGCTGCTGGGCGAGCCAATTCCGGTCTCGTTCCAGGAGACCGCCGCGCACACCGTCGACAACGTCGGGCGAGCGGCTCGGATCGCCGCCGAGGCCGGCTGCGACTTCGTCAAGGTGCACTACACCGGACCGGTCGACGCCTACCGGAACGTCACCGGCGCGTGCTACGTGCCGGTGCTCGTCCTGGGCGGCCCGGCCAGAGACGACCCGCGCGACGCCCTCCAAATGGCGTCCGACGCCCTGGAAGCCGGCGCCCGGGGCGTCGTCTTCGGCCGCAACATCGTCACTCACCCTCGGCCAGATCGCATGGCCGCCGCGCTGGGCGAGCTGGTCCACGGCGGGGCGAGCGTGGACAGCGCGGCCCGCGCGCTGAACCCGCCCCGGTAGAGGGGCGCGGGGCGAGCGGGCGGGGGGTGAGAGGGGTAACCCGGCCGGCCGGGCTTGCTGTCGGGGCTTTGGAAGGAAATCTCCATCGAATCGGAGTATTGACAAGAGAAGTACCACCGTGGTACTGTCCGACACGGGTTCAATGGGATGTGTACAGACCCGCCAGGTTCGCGGACGGCCTCCGAGAGCGATCGTCGGAGTCGCCCGGGGGCGCCGGGGCGTGGCCGGGTTTGCCCAGGACGACGACGCGGTCGTCGCGAACGAGGGAGGGTTCCGTGGCGCTCCGAGCGGTGGCCCAGCCCCGACGCGGGAGTCTGTCGCGCGCGAAGGCGAAGTGGTTCTACATCTTCATCTCCCCGTGGATCATCGG
This sequence comes from Chloroflexota bacterium, assembly GCA_050695695.1. GTDB lineage: Bacteria > Chloroflexota > UBA6077 > FW602-bin22 > CADDYW01 > JAJPKB01. The sequence goes on along the minus strand of JBOGTX010000515.1, from coordinate 985 downwards.
CTTCATCGTCTTCACCGCCGGTCCGATCGTCGCCTCCGCCTATCTCAGCCTGACCCATAACGACCCGGTGAACTGGCCGCCCAAGTGGGTCGGCGCCGAGAATTACGTCTTTATGTTTCACGACCCGCTGTTCTGGAAGTCTCTGGAAGTCACCCTGTACTACACCGCGCTCGAGGTGCCGCTGAGCGTGGTGTTCGCGGTGGTGATCGCGCTGCTCCTCAATCAGAGCATCCCGGGCTTGTCCTTCTGGCGCACGGTGTACTACCTGCCGGCGGTGACCGCCGGGGTCGCGGTGTCGCTGATGTGGTGGTGGATCTTCGAGCCGACCTACGGGCTCCTCAATGGAACGCTCTGGTCGCTGTTCCACATCGTCGGACCGAAGTACCTGATCGATCCGACTCTGGTCATCCCCACGTTCGTGCTGATGGACCTCTGGCGATTCGGCGGTCCCATGCTGATCTACATCGCCGGGATTCAGGGGGTGCCGACGACCCTGTACGAAGCGGCCGAGATCGACGGGGCAAACGTGATCCAGAAGATGTGGCACGTCACGATTCCCTCGATCACACCGGTGATCTTCTTCAACCTGATCATGGGGATTATCGGCTCGTTCCAGGTCTTCACCAACGCCTACGTTATCACCCAGGGCGGGCCCAACTACGCGACGTATTTCTACGTCTTCGCGATCTTCCAGAACGCGTTTGCCTACGCCGGCAACATGGGCTACGCCGACGCGCTGTCCTGGGTGCTCTTCGTGATCATGCTCGCTTTCACCTTCCTGGCGTTCAAGTCGTCGCAGTTCTGGGTCCACTACGAATCGCCCGGGGCTAAGTGAGGGGAGCGAGATGGAAGCAACGGTCCAACGCCGAGTCCGGAGCGAAGGTCTCGCGGATCTCCTGCGTCGGAAGAGCGTGCGGTCGGTGCTGTGGAGTGCCCTCGTCACGCTGATCGTCCTGATCGGCTCGATCATCCTGTTGTTCCCGGT
>JBOGTX010000514.1:0-3541 GCA_050695695.1 Chloroflexota bacterium | reverse complement strand
ACCCGGACCGTCCCCGCCATCGGATCGTAAAAGCGCGGGATCAGGTTGAAGAGCGTACTCTTCCCGGCCACGCTCGGCCCGACCAGCGCCAGAATCTCCCCCGGCCGCACCTCCAGCGACACGTTCTTCAGCACCGGCGTCGTCGGCTCGTAGCTGAACGAAACGCCCTCCAGGGTGATCCGGCCCTGGAGCGATGGCAGGTCGGTGGCCTCGGGCGCGTCCTGAACGCTCGGCCGGCAGTCGAGCACCTCGAAGACACGCTCGACTCCGCCAATCGCCGCCCGGAACTGGCCATACAGACCGGCCAGACCGCCCAGGCTCGCGGCGATCGAGATGCCGTACATCAGGAACCCGGTGATCGTGGCCAGGCTGAGCTGTCCGGCGATGATCTCGCGCCCGCCGTACCACATGATCGCGGCGATCGATCCGAAGCCCAGGAAGGTCATCAGCGCCAGGAAGAGCGACTGGTAGACCGAAAGGCGAAGCGACACCCGGAAGGTCTTCTCCGCGGCGCTGCCGTAGCGTCGGGTCTCGTATTCCTCGCGTCCGAAGCTCTTTACGACGCGGACGCCCTGCAGGCCCTCCTCCGCGACAGCGGTCGTCGCCCCTAACTGGTCCTGGACCTGTCGGCTGACCTGCTGCACTTTGCGGCCGAAGACGGCGGCGGCCACGATCAGAACCGGTACCAGCGCCAGGATGAAGAGGGTCAGACTGGCGTTCATCGTCAGGACGATCGCGATCGAGCCAATCAGGACCAGCGTCTGACTGAGAAACGCGGCAAGATTGTTCGTCAGCATCGACCGCATCTGGGTCACGTCGCTGGTGAGGCGCGACACGATGTCGCCGACCCGTCGGTGGGCGTAGAAGTCGAGCGAGAGGCTCTGCAGCCGCGCGTAGAGCGAGGTCCGAAGGTCGTAGACGATGCCCTCGCCGATGTAGGAGAGAAGATACGATTGCAGGGCCGAGAAAGCGGCCTGAAGCAGGAAGATGCCAACCAGGAGCAGGGCCAGGGTGTTGAGCGGACCATCGCCCTTCGCCCGGGTGACCGAGTCGAGCAGGCGTACGATCACCAGGGGGAACGCCAGTCCCGCCCCGCTCGACAGCACCAGAGCCAGGATCGCGAGCGCCAGCCGGCCGCGATACGGCCCGAGGTAGCCGACCAGGCGCCGCCAGTCGAGCGCTCGAATCGAAACGCTCGGTCCCGCCTCGAGCTCGGGCTTGAGGCCCCGGCGCCGGTGGCCGTTGGAATGTCCCATCATCACGTCGATACTTCTCTCTCCGCGCACCCGGGAGGAAGCATCATCCCGGATCGCTTGATTGGTCACCTCCAACGATAGACCCGGTATGTAAACCCAATGTGAACACGCGCCCCGAAAACGTGGTAGTCTGGGAATGGTGAGACTGCGGAAAGGGTTTCGCTCGAATTGAATCTGACAAATCGGAGGAAGAGCATGCAACCCCGTATCGAGTACGGCACGGTCGCGCCCGGCGCGCAGGCGGCGATGAGCGGGCTGGAGCGCTACGTCCACCAATCCGAGCTCGAGCCATCGCTGCTCGAGCTGGTCAAGCTCCGGGCCTCGCAGATCAACGGCTGCGCCTTTTGCATCGACATGCACACCAAGGACGCCCGGGCGCGGGGCGAGACCGAGCAGCGCCTCTATGAGCTCGACGCCTGGCGGGAGACGCCGTTCTACACCGAGCGCGAGCGCGCGGCGCTTGCCTGGACCGAGGCGGTCACTCGGGTGAGCGACACGCACGTCCCGGACGAGGTGTACGAGCTGGCACGGACGCAGTTCGGCGAAAAGGAGCTGGTCGATCTGACGCTGGCGATCGTCGCGATCAACGGCTGGAACCGCCTGGCGATCAGCTTCCGAAGCGTCCCCGGCGTCTACCAGCCGCGAGCCGAGCGGTGACCGCCGCTCCAGGTTCCGGAGAACCACGAGCGGCGCGAGCGATTCGCCGGCTTCGATGGCTCCGCGGAGTGCTGGAAAGCGCGGAATTAGGGATAAGGATGAGGAGAAGGAGGATCGAGAAGTAGCGGAAGGAACCCGGCCTGCCGGAAATGTTCGTCGGTCGTCAACGCCGTTTGGAGGCCGTGGCGTTGCATCGCTAAAAATGATGCACAGTCAGTCAATCCCCAGTCTTTATCATCGCGACTTTGGTACAAGTCGAGGGCGGCCGCGAAGAAATCGGACGTAGCAGGGACGATCTCGACCAGCGAGCTCTCCCGTGGCGCGGTAATGATGCGGATCGCACCGACGCGAAACTTGACCGCTGCGAGGCCATCGGCGATCTCCAGGAGGACGAACTCCGTCGTCAGAAGGCGGCGCCTCTCCGTCGCGAGCCGTCGTTCCCAGGCCGCGGCCGCGCCGTGCCATTGGTCGCGCGTGTTGACCAGCGCGTAGATGTAGGCCGTGTCGAGGAAGAACGAGGTGTGGTCATGCATCGTCGCTCTGGTTCCGGATCCGGGAGCGCGCATACCGATCGTGTTCGGTGGAAAGGTTCTCCACGCCCAGATCCCTGGCAATCCGCGCGATCTCCGTCAGGGGGTACTCGTCGCTGCCGGGGCCTTCGCCCGGCGATACCTCGCGCTCGATCGTTATCTCGTAGGTCTTCTCTGGCTGCAACCCGATCGGTTGCTCGGGGCGAAGGACTTTGCCATCGAAAACCGCTCGAATCGTCGTCGCCATGAAAGTATCCCTCCGGAGTTCCGATCCAGGACATCGCTTTCATCATACACCGACTGGACGATCGGCGTTTATAATGACGAGCAATACCGCGGCTTCGCGGCATACCGCGCCGCCAGGCCCCGTTTTGATAGAGATTCTCGTCAGGGAGGGAATTGCCATGTCCGACGTCGTCCGCATTGGAGTGGTGGGCGCGGGAAGTATCGCCGTGCGGGGGATCATGCCGCACCTCAGCCAGGACGACTTGCACGATCGGGTGCGGCTCGCGGCGGTCTGCGATCCGGTGCCGGGACGGGCCGAGGCCGCCAAAGCGCGCTTTGGCATCGAGCGGGCTTTCGCCTCCCTCGACGACTTGCTCGCGAAGGGCGAGGTCGACGCGGTGACGATCGCCTCGCCGATTGGCCTCCACTATGCTCAGGGCCACCAGGCGCTGGAGGCCGGCAAGCACGTCCACTTCAACAAGACGATGACCACCGCCGTGGCCGAGGCGAGCGACCTGATCGGGCTCGCCCGCCGGAAGGGCTTGAAGATCGTCGCCTCGCCGGGCGAGATGCTCCGGCCGCATAATCAGCAGATCAAGAAGCTGATCGGCGGGGGCGCGCTCGGAACGCTCTGCTGGGCGGCCTGTGGTGCCGCGTTCGGCACCTACCACGAGAAGGAGCGGGTCCGCCAGGGCGCCGACGTCCTCTCCAACATCGACCCCTCGTGGTACTACCGCAAGCCGGGCGGCGGTCCGCTGTACGACATGACCGTCTACGCGCTGCACGGAATCACCGGCATCCTCGGCCCGGCCCGGCGGGTCACCGCGCTCTCCGGCGTGCGGATCCAGGAGCGCGAGTTCCGCGGCCAGATGG
>JBOGTX010000513.1:0-3189 GCA_050695695.1 Chloroflexota bacterium | reverse complement strand
ACCCGGTCAAGCACTTCGAGAACAAGCACGCCGTCGCGGCCGGGGTGCAGAACATCCTGCTCGGCGCCACGGCGGCCGGCCTGGCGTCAGCCTGGAGGTCGGGCGCGGCGATGGTCGATCCGCGCGTCTCGGCCACGGTCAAGGAAGCGCTGGGCCTCGAAACGGCCGACGAGATCGTCAGTTTTCTCTACCTGGGCTATCCGGTCGCCCCTCCCGGCTCGCGCTCCCAGCCGCGGCCGTGGGTTCGCTATCTGGAGGAGTAGGGGACCTGGCTCCGCCATCGGTACAGTTCGTGCGTGGCCGCCGAGGCGATACCTATATTCGCCGGATCAACAAAGAGGAGCAGCCATGGCTATCGCCTTTACCGACCAGCAAGTCCGCCAGAACGTGCTTGACGACATCTCGCACGACGTGCGGATCGATTCGAACAACGTCGACGTGACCGTGACCGACGGGACAGTTTTCCTCGGCGGCTCCGTGCCGACCTTCTCCCAGAAGATCACCGCCGCCCAGGATGCCCGGCAAATCAAGGGAGTGATCGACGTCGTCAACAACCTCACGGTCAGCCTTGCCCAGGTCTGGAACGACGTGGACATTCGCGAGACCATCCGTCGCAACCTCGATCGCGACGTCCGGCTCGCCCAGACCGGAAACGTCGGCGTCATCGTCGCGAATGGTGTCGTGACCCTCACCGGAACCGCGCCGAGCTACGGACAGAAGACGTCCGCCGCCGACGATGCCTGGACGGCGCCGGGCGTCATCGACGTCATCAACGACATCGCCGTCGTGCCCACTACCCCGCGCACCGACGCCGCGATCGCGGCCGACGTCCGGCGGGCGCTCGACACCGATCCCAACCTCAACGCGGCGCGGATCACCACCAGCGTGGTCAATGCGGTCGTCCAGCTCGACGGCAGCATGCCGACGTATTATCAGATTGGCGCCGCCGGGAACGATGCCTGGGGCGTCCCCGGGGTCGTGGATGTCGTGAACAATCTGACCGTCAGTTAACGTCACCGGGATGGATTAATCCAGCTCGCCGTCCGCGAGGCCGACCGGCAGGAGCTTCGGCGCGATGAACTGGCTGGTGATCTCGACGTGGTGGCCTTCGCGCGAGGCCTCGTGGACGCCCTGCATCACGTCCAGGACGTGGTAGGCGAGATCGCCACTGGCCCGGTGCGCCCGGCCCAGCTTGATCGCCTTCGCCAGATCGGCCAGGCCGAGACCGCGACTGTTCTCGGCGTAGCCGTGGGTCAGGGCGACCTCGGTCCAGGCGCTCTCGCCCGGCTTCCGTAGCCGGACCGGACCTCCCCAGTAGTTCGGGTCGGGCACACTCAGAGTGCCGGTCTCACCGTAGATCTCGATCCAGGGAAGGCTGCCCGGCCAGACGTCGGTCGAGGTGATGATCGTGCTCACCGCGCCGCTGGCGTGATCCATCACGCCGACAACGTGCGAGGGCGTCTCGACCTTGAACTGGGGGTTGCCCAGTGGCCGCTCGGGCCAGGTGATCCGGGCCGAGCCGGTCACCCGGCGGAATGGACCGATCAGGACCGCCAGCGCGGTGAGGTAGTACGGCCCCATGTCGTACATCGGGCCGACGCCCGGGGTGTAGTAGAAGCCCGGCGCCTTGCTGGTGACGCTCTGGCGGGACGGGTTCTCCGGCCGCGCCGGTCGAAACGGCGCCATCTCCGGCCCGTGGTGCAGCATGTAGGCGACCGCGGCGACCGGCGCGCCGATCGCTCCGTCCTCGATCAGCTTCTGGCAGGTCTGGATGCCGGCGCCGAGAAAGGTATCGGGCGCGCAGCCGACCCGGAGGCCGCGCTTCGCCGCCAGGTCAAGCATCGCCCGGGCATCGTCGCGGTTGGTCGCGAGTGGCTTTTCGCCGTAGACCGACTTGCCGGCCTCGAGGATCTGCCGGGCGACCTCGGTGTGGGCCCGTGGGCTGGTGAGGTTAAGGACGATCTCGATCTCTGGATCGGCAAGGAGCTGCTCCGGGGTGTAGCGACGGGGAATCTCGTACATGTCGGCCCGGAACGTGACCGCCTCCGGCACGGCGTCGGCGCAGGCGACGATCTCGATGTCGTGCAGGCGTCGCGCCGTCTCGAAGTAGATGCCGCTGATCTGGCCGCAACCGATCACGCCGACTTTCGTTGGATTCGTCATCCTACACCCCGATGCTCTTCAGATAATTCCGACTGATGATCGCGCTGTCGAGCGCGCTCGCCTTCTGGGTGACGTCGGTCTCGACGACGATCCAGCCTCGGAAGCTAGCTTGCTTCAGCGCCGCGAACACCCCCGGGTAGTCGACCAATCCCTCGCCAAGCTCGGCGAAGATGCCGTGATTGGAGAACGCCTGGTAGTCCCACCTCCCGGCAACGCCCTCGGCGCGAACCGCGGGCGCGATATCTTTGAGGTGGAGCGTCTTGATGCTGGCGGCGTAGTCCCGGGTGAACGCGACGGCGTCGTCGCCGGCCCAGGCCAGGTGGCCGAGGTCGGCGCCCTGGAAGACGAGGTCGCGGTCGACTTGCGCGAAGAGACGATCGATCTCGTCCCGGGTCTCGACCGGGGAGCCGACGTGGTTGTGGAAGCAGGCGCGAACGCCCGACTCGAGGGTGACCCGTCCGATCTCGTTCAGCAGGTCGGCCAGCCGCTTGAGGCTCTCGGTTGGCGTCGCGGTTGTCGCCGTGACCTGACCGGCGAGGGCGCGCCGTTCCGGGGTCAGGCTCGAGGCGACGTAGAGCTCGGTGAGCCCGAGCTCGCGCGAGAACGCGGCCTGTTGCGCCGCCAGCTCGAGCTGCCGTGGCCGCTGGTCGGCGTTCCACCATTCCAGGCCAAGGTAGCCCGGGGCCGGCTTCAGCCCGTGGGTCGCGTACTGGTCGAGGATAGCTTGCGCGGTGCCGCCGGCGGCTCGGCCGGCCGGCGCGCCGGCGTAGCCCGCCTGGGCGATCTCGGCAAGCACGCGGTCGCGGGGGTAGTCTCGGCCCCAAGTGATCTGTCCGCACGCGACGTCGATCCCTTCCATGGTAGGTCCTCCTCGTTCGCTTTGATCTGGCGGTTGAAAGACGGCGCCACCCGAGAGTCTTCTCGAGCGGTCGCACCGGGACCGCTGGCGCAGAGTATAATTTCGACCTTCTGGCTCGTCAACCATCGTGAGGATAACATCTCTTATGCGTTGGCGAGGGCCTAACC
>JBOGTX010000512.1:0-3610 GCA_050695695.1 Chloroflexota bacterium | reverse complement strand
GTTATCCGGACCCGCGGCGGGATCCTCGTCGGACTCGTCGGGGAGGCGTGGGATTTCCCCGAGCAGACGGCGGGCGAGCTCTTGATTCAGTGGCTGAGGATCGTTCTCGATGACCCAGATCAACTGCCCTGCGGAAAGGTTCTTGAGCCGGTGCTGATAGAGGATGCACTCCTGGCGAACGAACCAGCTCTCGTGGCGTAGAAATCGCTCGATCTCGTCGTGGCTCAGCCGATGCCGGACGAGCTGCTCGTCGGGATGCTCCGGATACGGCTTCATCGTCCGGTCAGACCAAATGGCAGCGGAAGATTGAAAACGAGCGCGAGCAGCAGCGCCGCCGCGACCAGAATGATGAGCGCGAAGTAGAAGGCGATACCGGCGAGGATCATGCCACAGCCAAACTTGAAGCCATCGGCCACCCCAACGGTGATCGCGACGCGCTGCTCCTCTTCGTACTGCTCGTCGTCGACCTCGACCTCGGGTTGCGCCGCGGCCGGCTTGGCGCCGCGCAGCGTGCCGCCAGCGTTCTCTGGCTTCATCGGTGGATTCACGAGAGAAGATTATAGCATGCCCAGCTCGGCGGGCCGGTCAGGATGGAGACGCGAGCGAGCCGACCACGAGCTGATTGATGACCGAGCGAACGCCCGCGGTAAACCAGGCATCTTCCTGGGCCGCCTGCCGTTCTTCGGGGTGGTCGACCGTGCCGGTCAGCGTCAACCGGTCGTCAGCGACCGAGACCTCGATGCGCGTGGCATCCGCGATGCGCGCGTCACGGACGATCGCATCACGCGCGGCGGCGAGAATCTCCGACTCTGGCCGACGCTTTGATTCGGCCACGTCCAACCGATCGACGACCGCGATCACCCCTGGCGTGTACCAGGCAGTTTCCTCGGCCGCGCGGCGCTCGGCGGCGCGGTCCACCTGGCCAGACAGCGTGACGACGCCCGCGGCAACCTGGATCACCATGCTGTGCAGGCTCACCCGATGGTCGTGTCGAAGCGCGTTCTCGACGTCGCTCAGGATCTCGGTATCCGTCCGCGCGGCGGTTGGGCTGACCGCGAGGTCGTCGATCACCTGGCGCACGCCCTTGACCCGCCAGGCATCGGCGGCCGCAAGCTGACGCTCGGCCAGCAGGCGGACGCTACCGGCCAGCGTGACGACTCCGTCGACGACCTCGATCTGAATCGAATCGGCCGCGAGCCGGGTATCCCAGCGGAGCGCGTTGCGCACGTCGGCGGCGATGGACTCGTCGCCGCGCGGGGTCTGTCTCATGCGGGTCCTCCGGGGGCGCCGCCCGGCTGCTCGACGGTTAGCTCGTTGACGACGTCGCGGACGCCGGCCGCCCACCAGGCGATCTCGTCGGCGAGCCACTTCTGTTCGATCGTTGTGACAGTGCCGCGCAGGTAGACCGTTCCCCCCTGGACGTCGATCGTCACGGCCCGCGGCTCCAGGCGAAGGTTGCGATCCAGGTCGGCGCGTACCTCCCGCGAGATCTCGGCGTCGGCGCGCGTCGGCTTGTGGTCGAGGGCGATGGCGTCGACCACGTCGGCCACGCCGTCGACACCCCAGGCATCGCCCTCGGCGTGTGACTTCGCCGAATAGGCTTCGACGGAGCCCGACAGGTACACGACGCCATCGCGCACGCGCACCGCGACCTGAGAGTCGTCGACCCAGACGTCACGGCTCAAGGCGGCACGCACGTCGGCGGCGACCTGCTCGTCGGGCCGAGGCGGAGATGCGACGACCCGAAGCTCGGTCGCGACGTCGCGCACCCCCTTAATCCGTCGGACCAGGTCCTCCGCGACGTGCTTCTCGAATTCGGTCGCGACCAGGCCGCGCAGCGTGACGATGCCGTTGACCACCTCGGCGCTGAGTCGGGCTGAGTCGACCCGAACGTCGGTTTCGAGCGCGTCGAGGACGTCGCGCCGAACGTCGGCGTCGCTTCGGAGGGTGGCCATTGGTCCGGTCTCCTTGTGGCTGATCGCGCCCAGCCGGCCGGCAAGTCACGTACCATCGCGGAATTTCCGCGAGATCTGCTAAAGTAGCTTCACGATTCAGTGCGCAGGAGCGGAACGAGCGATGGCGAAGAAGCGCCACGGTAAGTCCGGCCGACCGACGCCGGCCGGAGCATCTCGCGCGGCCGCGGTCGCGCCATCGGTCACCGCGAGCCGTGGGCCTCGGGCTCGGCCGCGAACTGACGCCGTCGGCGTGGCGTCTGCGAGCAAAAAGGCGATGTCCGGCCGGCTGATCGTCGGGGCGATCGCGCTCTTCGTGGTCGTCCTCCTCCTGGGGGGCGCGGCGGTTGCCTTGCTCTGGCCCAGGCTGAGCCCGGTCACCGGGGTCTTTGGCGTCGTGACCAACGCGGCGGAAGGCGACTTGCTGGGCGTGCCAATTCCCGATGAGGGACGGGTTCACGTGCCCGAGGGCTCGGCGATCAATTACCGACACAATCCACCGGCCTCCGGTCCGCACTATCCGTCGCCGAAGGATTGGGGAATCTATACCGCGACGGTCGCGGACGGCTACTGGGTCCACAACCTGGAGCACGGTGGGATCGTGGTTCTTTATGACTGCCCAGCCGGCTGCTCGCAGGTGGTCGCCGAGCTTCAGCAGGCCGACCGAACGTTTCCGAAAGACAAGTACAACGAGGTCAAGCTGCTCGCGACGCCGTATTCTGGCCTGCCCAACGGGGTCCAGGTGATGGCGGTGGCCTGGGACTTCCAGAAAGCGTATTCTTCCTTCGACCTTCAGAAGCTCCAGGTCTTCTACAACGGACACGTCGACCACGGACCGGAAGACATTCCTTGACCCACCCGCGCGTGGATACTATACGAGAGCGAGCCGTTGCGTTATAATACAAACGGCTGCTCTGGATAGTCGTCGGTGTGGTTTCGGATCGCGCCTGGATGGCCACGGTCGCGGAGGGCGCGTCAGATCGGGCTTTTCGTGACGCGCGAAGCGCTTCGTGGATCGGCCAGGTGGGGATTGAAGTGAGAGGAGTACGGACATGGGATTGGGCGTCATTGAGCCCTGGCATCTGGTGCTGATCCTGATAATCGCACTGGTGATCTTTGGGCCAGGGAAGCTGGGCGACGTTGGCGGTGCTCTCGGTCGCGGAATCAAAGAATTCAAGACCTCGATCAACACCGAGTTGGAAGAGGACAAGAAGGATCCGACGACGCAGGCCGAGTCGACCTCCACCAAGAAGGAAGTTTCCGAAAAGGCATCCTGATTGTCGGCACTTCGTGCCCCGGTCGATCCGACCGGGGCTTTTTGCTGCCCGACCCACTGGGGGATATCGTGGACGTTGTGACCCTTGGCGAGATGATGGTCATGCTCGTCGCCACCGAAAATGGACCGCTGCGAAACATTGACCTCTTCCGCAAACACGTGGCCGGTTCCGAGGCGAACGTCTGCATCGGACTTGCGCGCCTCGGCCACCAGTCGGGCTGGATCAGCCGGCTGGGCGACGACGAATTTGGCCTCTACATTCGCAACTTCCTCCGCGGTGAGGGAGTCGACGTCTCGCGGGTGATCCTCGATGCCGACCATCCGACGGGAATCGCGTTCAAAGAGCGGCGGGAGCTGGGCGCGCGGCGGGTCATCTACTACC
>JBOGTX010000511.1:0-2400 GCA_050695695.1 Chloroflexota bacterium | reverse complement strand
GCTTCAAACGCTGCAGGTTACCCTGGACCAGTGCTGGGACCTGCTCCGGCAGCGTCGCGCGCGCCGGGAGTTCGGCGAAAATCCCGACGCGTCTCGGCCCCGCGACCCGAAAACCGTCGAGCGCTATCTGCAGTAATCGCGCTGGCCCGCTCCTTTGAGCGCCCGGGAGCGCCGTCATCATCGCGGATCGGTCCGACCTGGCGCTCACCCCTCCCGGACGGTGGACTCGACCGGATTGGCGGCGCGCCAGGCATCGAGGCCGCCTTTGAGCGCCGCCGCGTCGAAACCCAACGCGCGAAGCTGGCGCGCCACCCGGGCGCTCGTCGCCTCGTCAGGTCAGGTGCAGTAGGCGATCACTCCCCGCTCGCGCGACTGCCCGGCGGCCCATTCGGCGATCTGGTCCGGCGGTACGCGCACGCTTCCCGGAATCCGTGCTTGGTCGGCGAAGTAGGACGAGCGCGTCCGGACGTCGAGCACGATCGGCGGGTTGGCGCCCGCCAGTCGTTCCGCCAGCTCCCCCGGCTCGATCCGGGGCTCAGATCTCGCGGCGTCGCGAAACAGCCCGACCGCGGTGCCCTCTCGCTCCTCGGGGAGCGTCTCGCGCGCGACGGCTCGAGCATACCCGGTGGCGAGGGGCGCCGCCGACACACCGTGCAGCACGACCGAGACGATCACGACAACCCCCGCCAGCGAGAGGAGTCGCTCGGCATCGGGCACGCCGCTGATCACCAGCAGCAACCCGAACAGAAGCGTGCTGAGCCCCCGGGGGCCGAACCAGCCGATGAACACCCGGGCGCGCCGGCTGACCGGCGCCCGGAGGAGCACCAGATTGATGGCGAGGGGTCGGGCGACGGCAAGGACGATGAACGCCAGCGCGAGCGTGGGCACAAGTGGCACCGAAGCGATCGTCGCCGAGAGCAACGCGCCGAAGAGGGTAAAGGCCAGGAGCATCGTCATCTCGGCGGTTGCCTCGCCGTATTCGAGGAAGCAGTCACAGAGGTCGAAATCGAGCAGCACCACCACTAGACCGGCGGTGAACACCGCCAGAAAGCCACTGCTACCAGTTTCCTCGCCGGCGACGTAGGCCGCGAGCAGCGTCCCGACGCCGTAGAGCGCCTGGTAGGCGCGGCTGACCTTGGTCCTGGCCTGGGCCTGATTCATCAGCACCACCGAAGCGGCCCCGATGGCGCCTCCGACGAGCGGCCCGAGCAGGAATAGCCGTCCCAGCACCAAGAGCCAGTCTCCCAGGCCACCACCTTGCCCGAGAGCAATCGTTACGAGGACCAGGATGATCGGAAGCACGACCAGGTCGTTCGTGCCAGCCTCGGTCCGCAGGGCCAGGCGCACCGACCGGGGGATGCGCTCGTCGCGCACCACGTCGCGCAGCAGGACCGGATCGACCGACGCAAGGATCGCGCCGAGCAACAGCGATTGGAGGGGTGGGGTACCGAGCAAAAGCGACGCGGCGAGCGTCACGAAGACAACCGTCAGAACCGTGCCGGGACCGAGGGACAGCACCGGCACCACCCAATCCTTGCCCAGATCCTCCAGGCGCAGGTTCAGCGCGTCGAGGAAGAGCACGAACGAGAGGCTCAAGATGGCGACCGTTTCCAGAACGGCATCGTGGGGGCCGATCCGGAGAAGGCCGAGCCGGCTCAGGAGGAAGCCGAGCGCCAGGAAGATCATCGGAAAGGAGACTGGCGTGCGCTCGACGATGCCGGACGCGAGCGCAGCGACGACGAGCACCGCGGCGACGAGGGCGAGAGCGATCAGCAAGTCAGGCATTCGAACGTCCTGGCGGCCTCCAGGCGGTTAGAGCCTCTTCGCCCAGTCACGGCGAGAATCGGTCGCGTCGTGGCCAGGCTCGCGATCACCGCGCGGCCCCTACTGGGCGAGATAGCCGCCGTCCACGACGTGGTAGGAGCCGGTCATGAACGGGGCCTCGTCGGCCCGCACGGCCGCGGCCACGCCATCGACGGCGGCGATTGCCCTGGCGACCCGTTCGGCCGCGGTCAAGTTGACGTCGGCGATCACGACCCGAGCGCCGCGCGCTGCCAGGGTCGTGGCGCAGGTCTCGCCAATCCCCGAGCCGGCGCCGGTGACGAGCGCGACCTGTCCCGAAAACTGTCCCTGACTTGCCATCGTAGTCTCCTACTCTTTCCGTGAGGTTGAATCCACTCACGGTCGCCCCGGTTGAGATTCGTGCGTCACCAATCCCCGCGCCACGTCCGAAAGGGCACGGGCAGCGCTGCCCTTTCGGGCAGCGTACTTCCGCCCCCCTTGCGATGTACTCAATCGTGGGCAAAGAACCGGCATCTGCTATGATTGATCCAGTTGCGAGTGGCAGATCGTCGTGGTGAGGTAGCATCTGGCATCAAAGAGCTCGCGGACTCCAGTCCG
>JBOGTX010000510.1:0-3630 GCA_050695695.1 Chloroflexota bacterium | reverse complement strand
CGAGCTGAAGGAAAAGAAGCACCGGGTCGAGGACGCGCTCTCGGCGACCCGAGCGGCGATCGAGGAAGGGGTCGTCCCGGGGGGTGGCGTCGCCCTGCTGAACGCGGCCGCGGCCCTGGACGACTTGCACCTCGAAGGTGACGAGGCCACCGGCGTGGCGATCGTTCGACGCGCGTTGGACGAGCCGCTGCGTCAGATCGCGACCAACGCCGGCCAGGACGGAGCGGTCGTTCTCCAGGTAGTTCGCCGAATCCAGAAGGAGAAAGGCAACACCTCCTTCGGCTACAACGTGATCAGCAACGACTACGTCGATCTGGTGAAGGCGGGCGTGATCGATCCGGCCAAGGTGACCCGCTCGGCCCTGGAAAATGCCGCGAGCATTGGCGGCATGATCCTGACCACCGAAGCGCTGATCACCGAGCTGCCGGAGAAAGAGCAGTCGGCCGCTCCGGCCGCGCCACCCTACTAATTTCCTGCCACGATGAAAACTGCCTGGATTTGCGGAGCAAATCCAGGCAGTTTTCATCGTGGCATTACTTTACTTTCTTCCGGCTAACCTCGCGTCGACCAGGAGATCGATGTCCTGATCGGTCGGAAAGCGGCCAGTGTTGCGATTAGAGAAGACCTGCTCTCCGTCGAGCGAGACGTTGAAGACCCCTCCGTAGGAGGGGACGAGGGTGAGCGACTTCAGCTTGAGCTGATAGTGCTCCATGAGGTGGCTGGCCAGGCTCACGGCCTGGGGCTCATACTCTCATTCGGTGCAGTATTCGATCGTGACAGTGACTGGCTGGAACATGCGCCACTTTCTCCTCTCGTGCGTGTCGATTCACCACCTGGGTCGCATCGGAGCGGGCATCCTGGCGGAGATTGGCTGGAAGTGCGCGACCCAGATCTTCGTACGCTTCGATGACCGCCCGAAGAGCATCTCGAACGTTCTCCAACGCCTCTTCCGGGGTCGTTCCCTCGGTCACGAGCTCCGGAAGGACCGGGCTCGTCACCGTGTAGCCGCCCTCGGGCTGAGGCGTCAGGACAAGTGGAACCTTGTAGACCTCCGTCGCGTCCACATCATTTTCCTCTCGACCCGATTGTTCTGGAGCATCGTGCCTTGATTGTATCACTCACTCCAGCACGGGTGCACGCTCTCGGCCTTCTGCTAGCCGTTCCAGGGTAGGCAGCGCGTCCAGCCCATCCGGATACGTCAGGCTGTAGGCCGGGAGCGCCCGAGCCAGTTGGCTGGCCGCCGCGAGGCCGCGATCCGGGAGTTGCGCGCCGTTCACGAGGCGGTGCATTAACTGGTAGACTGCCTCCGCCCGCGACAGTCGGCGCGAGGCGACCGGTAGACCTTCCTGGTACCGAGGGAAGAGCAGCGCGCGCGGCGTCGCCTGGTGCCGGACCGAACCGGGGCGAATCCACTCCGGGTCGAGCGATAGGCATTCGCCCAGCGATCGGGCCGGCGCCGAGGCAGAGGCAAGCTGGAGCGCGCCAATCCCGGCGGCATCCTTCAAGGCAATCGCCCGAGGAAAGCCGGTCATCGTGCCGCCGTCTGGAGCGACCGCGATGACCTCATCCGACAGGAAATCGAAGTCGGCCATGAGCAAGCGCGCCACGAGCGTCGATTTCCCGCAGCCCGACGCTCCGCAAAGGAGAATGCCCCGGCCGTCCCGGGACGCGCCGGCTCCGTGAATGACGAGAAGCTCGCGACAACCGGTCGCGAGGGCGACCGTGACCTCGTAAACCATGCGCTGGACGGCGTCGTTTGCCGAGAGGCCGCGGCCGACGATCGATTCGTTTCTCGCCAGTAGCCAGGTCGACGCTCCATCGGGTCGGATCTCGAACCGATCCGCGTCCTGGGCGGAAGCCTCGCGGCGCCCGCCGGCCTGGCAGTGTCGCAGCAGCGTCGAGAGCCGCGCGTGCAGGATCGGATCGGCGCAGGCGATCGTGGCCGTCTGATTGACAAATTGGAGGGTCATCCGATCGTTGCTCTCAGGGATGGGGAGCTGCTCCCGGCTGGCGCGGTTCAATCGTCAGCACCTCGTGCTCCTGGAAAAGCTGAAGCACCCGAGGGAGGTCCGCCTCGATGTCCCTTCTGGCCTCGGGGTAGGCGTCGGTCAGCGCGTCGCGAATCTGTTTCGCCGTCCGCTGGCCATCGCACAAATGCCAGATCAGCGCCGCGGTCCGGTTGAGGCGCATGATCGTCAGGCGCACCGGGTGGAAGAGGATCGCTTCCCCATCCAGCTCGTCGACCTGAAAGCCGTCGACCGGTCGCGGGCAGACCTGATCGTCCAACAAGCCGCCAATCGCACAAATTCCGCCGATCCGCGGAGCGGCGCCGATACTATAGCAACCAGGCGGGAACGAGGTCAAGGCAAACGCGACCGAACGCGCCTCGCGCCGGCTCGGGGTGG
Source organism: Chloroflexota bacterium (assembly GCA_050695695.1). Classification (GTDB taxonomy): domain Bacteria; phylum Chloroflexota; class UBA6077; order FW602-bin22; family CADDYW01; genus JAJPKB01. The sequence goes on along the minus strand of JBOGTX010000510.1, from coordinate 1,225 downwards.
TAGCGCCGCGGCGACCCGCTCGCCGGCGAGCCGCGACGCCCAGCCGGCGGCAGCCAGCGGGTGGCGGATCCAGCGATGCCACCAGAGCGGGTGGGCGCGGTCCAGGCCATAGTGCAAACGAAGCCACCAGGGCGACGGAAGGAGGGTATCGCGCAGGATGCCGCGGGCGCTCTTTCCCTGTTGGCGCCGATCGCCGATCGCGAATCGGGGCCACCCTCGGAAATCCGCCCAACCGCCCGCCAGGTACGGACCGCCGGGCAATCGCGCCGCCACGCGCACGCGTTCCGAGAGTGGGGCCACCGCCTCGACCAGCGAGAGAACGTTGCGAACGATTGGAAAGTCGTGGCCGACGCGCTCCCAATCGATCCGATCCAGAAACGACTCGGCCAACCGCGCCAGATCCGCGATCCAGATCAGCCTCAATCGGGTGAACACGTCGGCGTGAAAGTTCAGATGCTGACACAGGTGCCAGATCAGCGAGTCCGGGTCCAGCGTGTAGGCAGTCAGCCCATCCAGTGTGAAGGGGATGAGCGGCCCGGATCGGAGACCGCGCGCCGGTGGGCCCCCGAGCCCTGATGGGAACAGACGGTGATGAAGCTCGACCCTCACCCCCAGACCATCGACGTCCTTCAGCAAAAGAATGTGTTTGTCAGGTGACCGATCGCCAGCCAGATCGATGGAGACGAAGCCGATGCTTTCGAGTGTCCGCTGGGCAGGGCCGAGATCCGACCAGCTCACCAACAGATCGAGGTCGCCCATCGGGCGCAGGCCCGGCCGCGCATAGATCAGATGCGCGAGAGCGGCCCCCTTGAGGACGAGCGAGAACACGCCGGCCTCGCTCAGGGCGACGAGAATCTCCCGCAGCGCCCGGAGCCGGAGAAAATTCTGGCGGCCATGGCGCAGGTACAGGCCATGGAACGCCCGTCGCGCCGCCGTCGGGACGTCCAGCCTCGCCGACTCGAGGCGCGAGTAGACCAGTGGCCCCAGGCCATGCGCCTCCGCGGTGATCTCGAGCGCTGGCCAGTCCGCGATGCCTCCAAGGCACCGGCGCAGGCGATCCTCATCGCCTTCATCCAGCGAGGGGCGAGCGCAGAGCGCCAGCACGTCCCGAACCTGGGAATCCGGGCTAGCTGGCCTCGTCTTAACCATCGGGACCCACCGTTTTCGGCCATTCCGCGACCAGGCGCGCCCGGGAAATCGAGCGCCCAAGCCTACACTGGTGGCG
>JBOGTX010000509.1:0-2718 GCA_050695695.1 Chloroflexota bacterium | reverse complement strand
CAAAGGGCAAGGGGGGCGCGTAGGGCACCGGCGCGACGACCCGTACCTGGCAGGAGTCGGCGACGCAGTGGGTCAAGCGCTGGGCCCAGAGGCCGAGCCGCGGCATCGCGTTGTTCGGATAGTTTCGGGCAAGCACCAGCACGCGCAAACCGCTCACGCCGCCATCACCCACGCCCCGATCGGTCGCTATCCGGCGCCAGGGCCCGCAGCAGGGTGTATTCGCGCAATCCCAACTGGCTGGCCGCCGGCAAGACTGAACGACACAGCGCGGCTTCGGTGAGCCAGGCGCGAATGGCCACGGCCCGGCGGGTCGGCCAGCCGGCATCGGCGGGGCAGACGCGCCTGAAGATGCGTTCGCGGCGCTCGGGGGCAGTCCGGTGCAGCCAGCGCCGATAGCCCGGGAAGATTTCCTTGCCAATCGGCTTGCTTTCCTCGACCTGGAACCCGGCCGCCGAGAGCAGCCTTTCCCAGTCAGCTTTCGTGACCAGGCGCAGCTTCAACGCGGGCTGCCAACTGAAGGGAATTTCCCGGCGCGTCGCGGTCAGGTCGACGATCAGGAGCGCTCCCCCGGGCTTGAGCACGCGCCTCGCCTCGGCGAGGAAGCGTGGCTTGTCGGCGAAGCAGTGCGCCGCCTCCAGGCTGAAGACGACGTCGAAGGTCGCCTCGGGGAACGGCAAATCCATCGCGCTTCCCAGGTGGATCCGGACCCGCTCGGCGAGCCCGGCGGCGCTGACGAACTGACGCGCCCAGCCAACCTGGCGCTCGACGATGGAAACGCCATCGACCTCGGCTCCGTACGCGCGAGCCAGAATCGAGGCCGGGCCGGCCACGCCGCAGCCGGCGTCAAGCACGCGTTGCCCGGCCAGCGGTGATAGGTGCTCGACCGCGTAATGGACAAAAGCCTCTTGAGCCTGACGCGCCGTCGTCGCGCCGCGCGCCCAGTAGCCGATGTTCATGATCGGCGCCGGCCCGGTCCAGCCCTCTGCCGCGTAGGCTCGCTCTCGATCGAAGGCGTCGGCGAAGCGATCGTAGTGCTGGGAGATGACCTTGACGTTTTTCGCCCGGTTGTCCGCGCTCACCTTGACGCGCTCCGATCGTTCGACCCCAGCGCGAGCGCGCGGGCCGGCGCGACTTCGGTCTTCCGGCCGAGCGCGACCATCGAGTGCCCGAACGGCAAAGGCCGCTTGAGTTTTCCAATGTAGAGCGCCTCGACGGCGAGGAGGCGCGCCAGGGAAGCGTCGACCCAGCGCAGCGACGCCGGCCGTACCTGAAGGCGCAGACCAAGGTCCCGCGTCCGGGCGCGCCTGGCCTGGCGCGTCAGTTGGTCGCGCGCGATCGCCAGGAGCGATGGGATGGCGTTCGCGTAGGTCAGGCGCTCGACGGCGAACCCGGTCGCCCGAAGCGACGCTCCCAGCTCTCCCAGGGCGTAGCGGCGGTAGCTCGCCCCCTCCTCGCCGGCGGGCGAGCCGAGGCCGAACTGGCTGTTGGTGCGAATGTAGACGTAACCGTTGCGATCGAGCACCCGCAGAGTCTCGCGCAGCGCCACCCGGTCGCCGTCGGGATTCGGGAGGTGCTGCAGCACGTCGGTGCTGACGACCAGGTCAAAGCTGTGGTCCGGGAAGGGCAACTCCAGCGCCGAGCCCTGGACCAGGGTGCGGCCAGGCACGCTCTGACAGAACGTGAGTGCGTCGGCCGAGAAATCGAGCCCGACGATCGTGGCCCCGGGGAACCGCCGGAGCCAGGTGAGCATCGCCCCGGTCCCGCACCCCACGTCGAGGATCCGCCAGCTCGTGCGGGTGGCGGCGATCGGATCGAGCAGGGCACCCGCCAGGGTGCGCATGCCGCGCGACCAGCCGTGCGTCTGCTCGATATCGTACAGCCGCTGGTAGTACGCCGGGGTGAGAATCTTCGGGTCGGCCGTCATCGCCAGATCCTTGTCGCGGAATAGTTCGCGCGTCCCCTTGCCAGCCGCGGGGTTACTCGCGCATTATGCCGGTGGAACGTTGAGAGCAGGTTAGGGAAACGTTGAGGTCGTGTGGACTTTGCCGAAGTGGCCGGGGAGCCCGGACGCTCGCGGGCGATCGACCCCTACGACGGCTTCCGGGCTTTGACGATGTAACCCGCCCCGAGCCACCGCGGCCCGCTGGAGCGCAGGTGCTCGATCCGCTTCGACAGTCGCATGCTGGCTTGGGGAAACCACTCGTCGAGTGGCGAGAGGAACAGGTTGAAGTTGTAGTAGACGACGTCGGTCACCGGCAGGCCCAGCTCGCCAAAAGCGCGGGTCACCGCCTGGGCGGTCTGGAGCCTCGCGAACGACACCAGCAGCGACAGGCGCCCCCGCAGATCGACCCGGTTGTAGAGCGCCGACGGCGGAGGCCGTCGAATCAGCCCGAAGTAGAGCGGTCGAATGACCGCCATCGCCGGATAGAAGACGAAGTTCTTCCACCAGGCATAAGGGCTGGTGAGGTTCGGGAACGTCACGATCAGCGTGCCGCCTGGTTTGAGCACCCGGGCCATCTCGGCGATCGCCGACTCCCAGCTCGGCATCCGATCGATCACCCCCATGCAGATGACCGCGTCGAAGGAGGCGTCGTCGAACTCTAAACGATGAGCGTCCGCGACCGAGAAATGGGCCCGTGGCGTATCCTGGTATCGGCGCCGGCACTGATCGATCATCGCCGGAGCGGCATCAACGCCCCAGAACTCGTCGCCCAGCTC
>JBOGTX010000508.1:0-3516 GCA_050695695.1 Chloroflexota bacterium | reverse complement strand
GCGTCGGGCAGGCGGGGCGTCAGGGCTTCGAGGTATCGCTCGCCCATGCCTTGCTGGAATTCCAGGTGGACCGGGCGATGTGGCAGGCGCTGCTCGACGACTCTCCAGGCGTGGGGCGACGTGATCGCGATGTAGGATCGATAGCGCGGCCCGAACTCCGCGAGCAGATCTCGCCCGTAGCGGGCATCCCATTGACGACTGTCCAGGACCATGAACCAACTCCTCGTTTCATCGCGGGTTACCTATTGCTATCCCTTGACCGCGCCGGCGGCGATTCCTCGGATGAGCCAGTTCTGGAGGAGCACGAACACGATCAGCACCGGCAGGGCGACGAGAATGGTCGCCGCGAACAGGTCGCCGAACCCGAAGGCGCCCTGGACCGGGTTCGAGTTTCCGCCGACGACCGATTCCATCATTGGCATGAGACCGGCGGTGAGGGTGAACATGTCCTCGGTGCGGGTGAAGACGATCGCGAAGAGAACGTCGTTCCAGGCCAGCACGAAGGAGAAGAGCGCCACGGTGACAATGCCGGGCGCGGCGAGCGGGAGAATGATCCGCACCAGGGCGGTCAATCGGTTGCAACCGTCGACCAACGCGGCATCCTCCAGCTCCGGCGGGAGGGTCGCGAAGTAGGCGCGCAGCAGCCAGGTGCCAAACGGAATCGCGAACGAGGCGTAGGTGATGATCAGCCCGGTGTAGGTATTCTGTAGCCCGAGGTCGCTCAGGATCACGAAGAGGGGGATAATCAAGCAGACCGACGGAACGATGTAGGCGAGAAAGAAGAATCGGGCGACGACCTGGCTGACCCGACCGCGCAGGCGCGCGAGCGCGTACCCGGCGAGTGAGCTGGTCGCCACCGCGATGATCATCGTCGAGACCGACAGGATCGTGCTGTTGGCAAACCATCGGACGAACGCGGCGTCGGCGATCACGCTGACATAATTGTGCAACGTCGGCTGGACGAGCCCGAGCTGCGGCTCGGTAACGACCAGGAACTTCTCGGTCTCGAACGACGACCGCACCATCCAGTAGACCGGCAGAATGTAAACGACGAGCACGACGTAGGCGAAGACGACCCGCCACTTGACGCGAAATCGCCGCCGCCGAGCCTGGTACGCGGGAAGGGCTCCGGTTGTCATGATCTCACGTCCTTTCCTCTTCGCCGGTCTGGGTCATCAACAGGAAGTAGGCGAAAGCGCCTAGCACCAGCAACATCATCACCGCGAGGGCCGCGGCGCGACCTTCCTCGAACGCGACGAACGCCTGGTTGTACACCTGGATCGCGAGCACCATCGTCGAGTTCTCGGGACCTCCCTGGGTGAGCAGATAGGGGAGATCGAAGCCGTTGAACGTCCCGATGATGTGCAACAGCACGACGATCGTGATCACCAGGCGGAGCTGTGGCAGCTTGACGTACCAGAACTCCTGGGCCCCGTTCGCGCCGTCCACTCGGGCGGCTTCTTCGAGGTCGGCCGGAATCGACTGGAGCCCGGCCAGGAACACCAGAACCGCGAAAGGTAGCCCTTTCCAAACCACCACCCCGGTCACGGAAAGGAGGGCGAGCGTTGGCTGACCGAACCAGTCGATCACCGCCGCCTGCTTCGCGAGCCCGAACGGCTGAAGCAACACCGACAGAATATTGTCGAGCAGCCCATATCCGGGGACCAGGTACATGCGCCAGCCAAACGCGACGACGATCGCCGGGAGCGCCCAGGGAAGGAGGTAGAGCCCGCGTACGATGCCCGAGCCGAAGAACGGCTCGGCGAGGAGCAGCGCGAAGATCATGCCGATGACCAGTTGAAGAGTCACCGTCGCGACGGTGAGAATCGTGGTGATGCGCACCGACGACCAGAAGTCAGGGTGACTGATCAAGAATCCGAAGTTCTTCAGCCCGATGAAGGGCGTCCCGCCGGCCGGGTTCATCAGGTTGATGTCGAGGAACGAGTAGACGACGGTCTGGACCAGCGGATAGACGAAGACGAAGAGCAAGATGATGCCGGCCGGCGCGAGCAGCAGCGCGGCGAAGACGTCGGGTGAATTGAGCAGTCGGGTCGCGAGGGATCGCCGCGCGACGCCGGGTCGGGGCAAGACCGCGGCCGAATTGGCGCCGTCGCCGCGTTCGTTCATTGGCTTCTCCCACGGGAATACCAGGTCGTCACCGTCAGCAGCCGAGCTGGGTGGGGTTATCCTGGATCAACTGGTTGATCTTGTCGGCGAGTTGGTCGAGCCCGGCCTGCGGTGCGTCGGTCTTGTTGTAGAGCCGCTGCAGGAAATTCGACCAGGTTCCGGTCGTCGTGATCAGGTTCGACAACGGGTTTGGCCCATAATCCTCGGCGGGAAGGGTCGCGATCTTCGCCGCGTCGAGACCGGTCTTCACCACGTCGACCCCGAACGCCGGAACGATCTTCGCGAACTGCGGATCGTTGATGACCGACTGGAGCACCGGAGTATGGCCGTAGTCGATCGTCTTGAATGCCTCGATGTAGGTGGTCGGCGTCATGAACCACTGGATGAACGTTTTGGAAAGGTCGACGTGCTTGGACTGGGTCGGAACCGCCCAACTGTAGCAGTCGCCAAAGGCACCTCGCTTTTGATCGCTGTCGGAGCCGAACGGAATCGGCGTGGTCGCTGCCTTCGGGATCATGTCGGCGTGCGCCTTGATGATCGCGTTCGCCTCGGTCGTGCTCGTCATGGTCATGGCCAGGGTCCCGCTCGCGAACAGGTTCCCGGTGTCGCCGTAATTCGCGTTCACCGCGCCCGGCTGGAAATACTTGCTCAGCTTGAGGAAAAACTCCATCGCGTTCAGCGTCTGCGGATTCTTGTTGGCGACCAGCTTCCAGCCCTGATCGAAGGTCAGGCCATTGTTCGGGCCGATCATATTTTGCCACATCACGTGGGCGTGGGTGGCGGAAAGGTAGCCGCTGACGCTGTAGACCTGCTTCTTGGTCGTCGGGTCGGTACCAGCGGCTTTATCCGCCGCGATCAGCCAATCGTCCCAGGTGGCCGGTACCTTGATGCTCTTCTGGTCGAAGATATCCTTGCGGTACCAGAGGATCAGGACCGGCGCCATGTAGGGAACGCCGTGCATCTTGCCCCCACAGCCAAGGTCGCGAATCCAGCCGGGGTAGAACTTTTCGTTGCCGCCGAGCGCCTTGATCACGTCGGTCAGGTCGACCGTGATGCCGGCTTTGCCCCAGGAGACCGCCATTTCGGTGAAGCCGGGGTCGAGCAGGTCGGGTACCTGCTTGGCGGCGTTCGCGGCCAGCAGCTTTTCGCTCATCGCGTTCAGGTCGGTGATCTCGGTGATCGCGATTTTGGCGTTGTTCTTCTGCTCGAACGGCGCGAAAAGCTGCGGCCGACCCGGGAAGCGCGACGCCGTGGGCATGAAGGTCCAGTATTCGATGGTAGTGGTCCCAACGCTCTGGGGCGCCGCTTTGGTCGCGGGTGCCGGCGCCGATCCGGACGAGCCTGGCGCGCTCGTCGGACTGGTGCCGCTCGACCCGCTCGTCGCCGGGC
>JBOGTX010000507.1:0-3339 GCA_050695695.1 Chloroflexota bacterium | reverse complement strand
GGGGAGAGCGGGACAGGGTGAGAGAGGTCTCCCCGGCCCGCCGCGCACCAATGCGGGATGCTTCAGATTTGCCCGCGCTGTTCCCGGGTGGGTTCGATGACCGCGCCGGCCAGGCCGCTCGAGCTCGGGCAGCTCTCCCAATCGCGGCGCCTGAAATGGTCGCACGTCGAGGGCTATTTCTTCGTCGCGCCGTTTTTCGTTGGGTTCGTCCTCTTCACCCTCGGGCCGTTCATCGCGTCGCTGGCGCTGAGCTTCACCAGTTGGAGCCTTTTCGGGGCGCCGGAATTCGTCGGCCTGCAGAATTACCAGCAGATCCTGACCAACGACCCGAAGTTCGCGACCAGCATCCTGGTCACCCTGTATTTCATGGCCGGCCACATTCCGTTGTCGATGGCGCTGGCTTTCGTGGTGGCGCTGCTGCTTAACCAGCCGGTCTGGGGGATCCCGCTCTTTCGCACGCTCTACTACCTGCCAGCGGTGACCGCGAGTGTGGCCACGGCGATCCTCTGGGCCTGGTTGTTCGACCCGACCTTCGGACTGATCAACGAGGGGCTCGCGGTCATCGGGATCAAGGGGCCGAACTGGCTTGGGGTGACGACCTGGGCGATGCCGGCGTTCATCATCATGAGCCTGTGGAGCATCGGCGAGATGATGGTGATCTACCTGGCAGCGCTCCAGGGCGTTCCCCAGAATCTTTACGAGGCGGCGTCGATCGATGGGGCCGGCCGGTGGCGCCGGGTCTGGCACGTCACGATCCCGATGATGACGCCGGCGATCTTCCTGACCTTGATCCTCCAGATCATCGGCTCGTTCCAGGTCTTCACCTCGGCCTTCATCCTGACCAACGGCGGACCGGGCGACGCGACGCTGTTCTACGTCCTCTACCTCTACCAGGCGGCGTTCCAGAACTTCCGCATGGGCTACGCCTCGGCGCTTGCCTGGATTCTCTTCATGATCATCATGGGGTTCACCCTGTTTCAGGTCTGGTTATCCCGGCGCTGGGTCTATTACGAGGGCGAGCAACGATGAGCACGGCCACGCTGACGACGCCCGCGCCGCGCGAGGCCGCGTCGTGGCTGCCCCGGCGCTTGCTCGGGCGGACGTTGATCTACCTGCTGATCATCGGCGGCTCGGTCTTCTTCGTCGTGCCTTTCCTGTGGATGGCCACCAGCTCGATCAAGGCACCGGGCGACATCTTCATCCAGCCACCGAAGTATCTCCCGTATCTGCAATTTCAACCGCGCTGGCAAAACTACGTCGATGCCTGGAACGCGTTGCCGTTCGGCGCCTTCGTCGTCAATTCGCTGACGGTGACGGTGACCGCGACCCTGGCCACGAGCTTCACCTCCGCGGTCGTCGCCTTCGGGTTCGCCCGGTTGCGCTTCCGCTTTCGCGACCTCCTCTTCGTCGTCGTGCTCTCGACGATGATGCTGCCCGGTCAGGTGACCCTGATCCCGCTTTTCATTCTTTTCAAGGATCTGGGGTGGATCAACACGTTGAAGCCCTTGATCGTGCCGACGATCTTTGGCAGTGCGTTCTACATCTTCCTCCTGCGGCAGTTCTACCTGACCCTGCCGATCGAGCTGGACGAGGCGGCGCGGCTGGATGGCTGTAGCTCGTTTGGGATTTTCTGGCGCATCATCGCGCCGCTGTCGGTGCCGGCGATCGCGACGGTTGGCCTGTTCTCGTTCATCGCCCAGTGGAACGACTTCCTGGCCCCGCTGATCTACCTCAACGACCTTGATAAAATGACGATCGCGGTCGGGTTGCAGTTCTTCAAAGGCCAGGAAGCGTCCGACTGGAACCTGTTGATGGCGGCGGCGACCGGGGCGGTGCTGCCGATCGTGGTCGTCTTTTTCTTCACCCAGAAGCTGTTCATCCAGGGCATCGCCCTGACCGGTCTCAAGGGGTAACTGCCAGTCATCTGAAGGAGGAACCATGGCAAGCTATCGCGCCGCGGTCGTCGGGCTGACCGGTATCGGCATGACACCGTCGAGGCCAGCGCCGGATCCGGTTCTCGGTCTGATCATGCCGCACTCGCACGTCAGCGCCTACGCGGCGGTGCCCAACACGACCGTCGTGGCGGTCTGCGACCTGGTGCCCAGCCTGCTCGAGAAGTTTCGCGCCGATTGGGGGGCGGAGGTTCCAGAGGCGCGTACCTATACCGATTACCGCGAGATGCTGGCCCGCGAGCAGGTGGACCTGCTCAGCATCGTCACCTCGGACCATCGCCACGCCCAGATCGCGGTCGACGCGGTCGAGGCCGGAGTCAAGGGCATCTTCTGCGAGAAGCCGATCGCGACGACGCTGGCCGATGCCGATCGGATGATCGCGGCCTGCGCCCAGCGAAGCGTCCCGCTGCTGATCGATCACACCCGGCGCTGGTACCCGGAGTTCGTCGCGGCGCGCCGCCTGGTCCGGGAGGGAGCGATCGGCCCATTGCGACGCATCGTCGCCCACCTCGGTGGTCCGCGCGCCATGTTATTCCGAAACGGCACCCACCTGATCGACGCGGTCTGCTTCTTCGCGGAGTCCGATCCCGCCTGGCTGACGGGTGAGCTTGACGACGAGCACCGGGAGCACCCGCCGCGCTACGCCGGCGACGGCGGCCGCGATCCCGCCACCGATCCGGGCGGCAGCGCCCTGATTCACTTCCAGAACGGCGTGCGCGCCCTGGTCAACGCCTCGAAACGAACCATGGGCAACTTCGAGCTCGACCTGGTCGGCGAGACCGGCCGCCTGCGTATCGGCACCCACGTCGCCGAGGTCTGGCGCCCGCTCGAAGGCGGCCAGCCGGCGGTCAGCCCGATCCACGTCCCTCACACCACGCGTGGCGACATGGTCGCGGCGATCGACGAGCTGATCGGCCTGGTCGAGCGCGGCGGCCAGGGATCCTCGACTGGGCAGGATGGCCGTCGGGTCCTCTCGATCCTGCTCGGCATCCTCCAGTCGAACGCGGCCGGTGGAGCGAGGGTCCACTTTCCGATCCAGGATCGGTAAGAGGAGCAGCCATGAGCGACTCGGCATCCCTCCGTCACGTGGGCATTCGCTCGCGCGACATCCCACGCACCGCCGATTTCTACGCCCGGGTCTTCGGGCTCGCCGTCCTCGACCCGCCGGTCAGCGGTCAGGGCGCGGTGCTCAGCGACGGCGTGCTGAACCTGACGATCGTGCCGGTCGTCGACGCGAGCGCCGCGCCGGGCCCGGCGCCCGAGGGCAGCGAGCCGATTCACCTGGGCTTCGTCGTGACGGACCTGGCTGGAACCTTCAAGCGCTTCCAGGAGCTTGGCGCGCCGATCCTGGCCGGCAGCATCGCCCGCGATCCGGTCGTGCCCGGCG
>JBOGTX010000506.1:0-2732 GCA_050695695.1 Chloroflexota bacterium | reverse complement strand
CCTCGATCTCGGCGCCGAGATCGCCGACCGTATCCGGGTGGGGCGGCGCCGCCTGGTCGATCCGCGGGCCGAGCGCGGCATAATCCTCCTGGAGGTCCCGCCAGCACGGGTCGGCATTGTCGGTTAGCACGTAGCTCGAGGTGACAACCGCGAGCGCCCCGTCGTCTCGGAGCAGTTGGGCCGACTTCGCGAAGCGCAGCTCGGGGTCGATCCAATGGAAGGCGTGGAAGACGACGACGCCGTCGAAGCGCCGGCCGTGAGGATCCCAGGCTTCGAAGGAGGTGTTGACGATCTCGACCTCCGGGAACCTGCCGAGCTTCTTCCGGGCAAGCGCCGCGAGTCGCTCGCCAAGCTCGATGGCGACGATCCCAAAGCCGAGTTCGGCCAATGGTAACGTCGCCTGGCCAGTTCCCGAGCCGATCTCGACGAGCCGCGCGCCTTTGGGGAAACGCGCGAGGTCGATCAGGTCGTCGAACAGCCGGGCCGGACAGACCGGGCGAAGGCGGTCGTAAAGCTCCGGTGCCTCGTCAAACGTCGCGCGCAAGTGGAGCCGATCGTCCGTCTTCGGTCCCTGGTTACTCGTACACCACCTTCCCCACCTCGTGCGCCTTGACCCAGTCCCAGTCGACTTTGACGCCCAGGCCTGGTCCCTGGGGAATTTCGACGTGGCCGCGGGCGTCGACCGAATCGAGGTCGTCGGAGTAATCCTGGTAGACCGGCGCCTTGGTCGTCTTCAGGAGGGGGTGGACCAGCCCCATCTCGTAGTAGTTGCAGTTGCGGACCGAGGCGAAGCAGTGGCGATGGGCCGGCCCCGGCGCGTGGATGCCGATGTCCAGGCCGAAGCCTTCCGCCGCGTGCGCGATCTTCATCAGGCCGGTAATCCCGCCGTCATAGGTCGCGTCGGTGTGGACGTAATCGACCGCTTCGGCGACGATGAAATCGACGTGCGGCTCGAGCGACCGGACGTGCTCGCCAAGGCAGAGCGGCGTGCGAATGAGCTGGCGGAGCTTCTTGTAGCCAAACGCCGAGATGCCGCCGTCCTTGCCCGGATCTTCGTACCAGAAGAACTTCGCCTCGTCGCAGGCGTGGCCGACCCGAAGCACGTCCGCGAACGTGTTGTATTCGCAGGCCGGGTCGATCATCAAGTCCATACCTGGGCCGACCTTTTCGCGGACTGTTAGTACTACAACGACGGATGCTGAGGTAGAATTCCCGTGCGGTCGCGGTCAAGCAGCCGCAGGAGGAATCCGCGATGGATCTGACGGAGTTTGATCGGGTGGCAGGCGCGTTTGCCGCCTTTCACGGCCAGTTTGCCCGGTTCTTTGGGCGGACGGAGGCCCGCCACCGGAGTGAACAGTACCTGCGGGGCTTACTCATTCAGCAGACCGATAGACGCAACGCCGAGAACGTGGCCGAAGCGGTGGGCGATGCCACACCGCGCTCGCTCCAGCGGCTGCTGACGGAAGCTCCATGGGAGAGCACGCCCGTCCTCGACGCACTTCAACGGTACGTGGCACCCCGGCTCAACACCGGGGAGGGCGTCTTCGTCCTCGATGAGACGGGGTTTCCCAAGAAGGGGACGAAATCGGTCGGTGTCGCGCGTCAGTATTGCGGGACGTTGGGCAAGGTCGGTAACTGCCAACTGGGGGTGTTTCTCGCCTACGTGTCGGAGCGTGGCCACGCCTTGGTCGACGGACGGCTGTATCTGCCTCACGCGTGGATCGACGATCGCTCGCGCTGTCAGGCCGCGGGTGTTCCCGCCAAGGTGGACTACCAGAGCAAGGCCGCGTTGGGCTTGGCCATGCTGGGGCACGCCCGGACGCTGGGAGCATGGACCGGGCACTGGGTCACGGCGGACGCGGACTACGGGAAGGTCCCGTCGCTGCGCGATACCCTGGACGCGGACGGCTGGTGGTACGTCCTGGAGGTCCCCGCGATCACCCCGGTCTTCGTCGAGCCGGCCGAGGCGGCCGTGCCGCCCTGGTCGGGGCACGGCCGCAAACCGACCCGTCCCCGCTTGGGGGAAGGCGCGCCGTCCGCCCCGAGCATGCAGGACTGGGTGGCCGACCTGGCTCCGGAGCGGTGGGAGGTTCTGACTGTCGCGGAGGGCGCTCAAGGACCGCGCCGCTATCAGTTTGTCAGACAGCGCGGGTGGGAATGTCGTGATGGTGTGCCCGGACGGGAGAGTTGGCTCGTCGCTCGTCGGAATCTGGATGGGAGCGAACTCAAGTTCTATCTGTCCAATGCTCCCGCCGCCACCACGCTGCCGACCTTGGGCCAGGTCGGCGCCGGGCGCTGGCCGATTGAGACGGAGTTCCAGACCGAAAAAGGCGAGACCGGCTTGAGTGACTACGAAGTACGGGGGTGGAACGGCTGGCATCACCACATCACCCTCGCGTTGCTCGCCGGCGCGTTCCTGCTGACGGTGGAGCAGGACTGGGGGAAAAAATCTGCCCGACCTGACGCGCCCACAGGTCAGTCGGGTCCTGCGGGAATTGCTCCCACGGCGCCGCTGGACCGACGCCGACCTCTGGCAGTGGCTGCTTGACACCCAAGAACGCAACCGCTCTGCGAAACGATCCCACGCGCAGCGTCGCCTCCTGGCTCTACGGAAACTGTCGTTGTAGTAATAATGATTACGGGAAATAGTCCGATTGTTCGAGAGAGGAACGCTTGGCGCGAGTCCTGGTCGTCGAAGACGAAGCAAGCTTGCGTAGCACGATCTCCTACAG
>JBOGTX010000505.1:0-3279 GCA_050695695.1 Chloroflexota bacterium | reverse complement strand
ATAAACGCCTCTTGGACGACACGCCGGTCGCGGTCGTCGCCTGGGGCGTCAACGCGCTCTCGCTTCCTCTCCTGGCAGGCGCGACGCTGGTGCTCCATCCGCTGCCCCGGGTCGATCGCCTCTTCTGGCTCGGTCTGGTTGGATCGGCCGCGCTGAACCTTGCCGCCACGCTCCTTTCCACTCAGGCGTTGAAGCTTGGCGATGCCTCGCTCGTCACGCCGATTCTCACCTTCAACCCAGCGTTCACGCTGGTCATCGCCCGGATCACGCTCGGCGAAACGCCGTCGCGCGTCGGCATCGCTGGCGTCTTCTTCATCCTGCTCGGCGGATACGTCCTCACCGGGCGAGACCGTGACGCGGGTTGGCTTCGGCCCTTCGAGCTGCTGCTAAGCCGTTCCGAGCTGTGCCTCGCGCTCGGTGCGAGCTTCATCTGGGGCCTGACGCCGGTGACGGAGAAGCTCGCCATCGAGCACTCGCATCCGGCCAATCCGCCGATCGTCGCGTTTGGCTCGACCGCGCTGATGGTGCTGTTCCTCTTTCCGCTGGCGTGGCGCTCCGCTCCCCATCCAGCCCTCCATCTGGCGAGCCATCGTCGCGGCTTCCTGCTCGCGGCGGTCATCGCCGGGATCGCCCCGGTCTTTGGCTTCACCGCGGTGGCGCTCGGCCTGGTCGGCTACGTCAGCGCGCTCTTCAAGATCTCAACCGTGTTCTCGATCGTCTGGGCGGTCCTATTTCTGGGTGAGAAGGTCCCGTCCGAACGGGCGATCGGATCCGCCCTGATGGTCGTCGGGGCGATTCTGGTTGGGATCTGAGTTCCGGCAGGTAGCGAAAAGGCGATACTCGGTGGCCTACCATACAGAGCAGCGCGGCCACGCCGGAATAGGATAGGATCGACGTGCCACGACCGGCGACCTGGTCGATGACGTGAACACAGATCTTGGATGGAAGCGTGAATCTCAACCTTTTCCGTCGCTCGCCTTCGGCGGCGACCGCCTCGTCCGGTTCGCACTGGGTCATTGAAGGGGACGGCGAGCTGATCGTCTACGGCACGGCCTGGTGCGGCGACTGCCATCGCTCGCGGCGGTTCCTCGACCGGCATGGCATCCCCTATCGATGGATCGACCTCGACGCTGATCCCGCGTCCGTGGCGCGCGTCCTCGGGATCAATCACGGAAACCGTTCGGTCCCAACCCTCCTCTTTTCGGATGGCTCGACCCTGACCGAGCCATCCGACGCCGAGCTGGCGAAGAAACTGGGGATCGCGCGTTGACGCGCTGGCTCGGAGCGCTCGGAATCGTCCGATGAGCGACTCTTACGACCTGGTGGTGATCGGCGCCGGCTCGGCTGGCCTCTCGGCCGCCAGCTTCGCGGCCGAGCTCGGCGCCCGGGTGGCGCTGGTCGATCGCGCCCGTCCGGGCGGCGATTGCCTCGCCACCGGCTGCGTCCCGTCCAAAACGCTGATCAACGTCACGCCGGTCGCCTGGGAACTTCGCCACGCCGATCGGCTCGGCCTCGCGGCCGCGGTACCGCGGATCGATCTCGCCCGGATCAACGCGCACGTCCAAGCGACAATCGAGCGGGTCTACCAGTTCGAGCGCCCGGAGGCGCTGCGAGAAAAGGGGATCGACTTTCTCGCCGGAGGCGCGCGCTTTCTCGGTCCAGACGTCGTCCTGGCCGGCGATCGGCCATTGCGCGGCGGCCATTTCATCGTCTGCACCGGGGCGCATCCGGCGTCGCCGCGGCTTCCCGGCCTGGATCGGGTGCCGTTTCTCACCTATGAGGATATCTTCCAGCTCGGCGCGCTTCCCCGGCAGCTCGTCGTCCTGGGCACCGGGCCGGTCGGGATCGAGTTCGCCCAGGCGTTCGGTCGCCTGGGCTCTCGGGTGACCGTGATCGGTCGATCGGGTCGGGTGCTCGGCAAGTCCGATCCGACGATCCAGGCGTTCATCGAAGCGACGCTGCGCGACGAAGGGATCGACCTGCGACTTCAGGCGCCGGCCGAGCGCGTCGAATCGCTGCCCGAGCACCGCGCGCGGGTCGTCACCTCGCGGGGACCGATCGATGGCGACGCCCTCCTCGTCGCGCTCGGTCGCTGCCCCAACGTGGAGGGCCTCGGCCTCGATCGTGCTGACGTGGCGTATACTGACCTGGGCATCGTCGTCGACGCGAAGCTTCGCACGACCAATCCGCGCGTCCTCGCGTGCGGCGACGTGGTGGGCGGGCCCCAGCTCAGCCACTACGCCGCCTGGCAGGGCTACCTCGCCACCCGGAACGCCCTCCTGCCGGGGGCGAGTCGGGGGATTCCGGCCCAGGTTCCGTGGGCCGTCTTCACCGACCCGGAAGTGGCGGCGGTGGGCCTCAGCGAGCCAGCCGCGCGAGAACGCTACCGCGACGACCTGACCATCCACCAGCTGAGCCTCGAGCGGGTCGACCGGGCGCAAACCGACGGGGAGGCCCGTGGGATCGTCAAAGTGATCGCCCGGCGAAACGGGCAGATCGTCGGCGCCCACGTCGTCGCGGCGCGCGCCGGCGAGATGATCCAGGAGTACGTTCTCGCCATTAACCGCGGGATTCGCCTCGACCAGCTGGCGACCGCGCTCCACGTCTATCCGACCTATGCCACGGCGAACCAGCAGGTCGCGGCAGCATTCTGGACGGAACGCCTGCTCACCGGGACGCGGGGGCGCGTGATTCGGCTCCTGGCCCAGCTGGGCCGAGCCTAACGTCAATTGCAGAGGAGAGGAGCGAGAAGAGTCATGGCGAAGCAAATTGTCGTCTACTCCCAGCCGGGCTGACTGTTTTGCCAGAAGGTGAAAGAGTTTCTTTCACAGCGGGGATTTTCTTTCATCGATCGTGACGTCTCGACGGATCAGCAGGCGTTCGAGGAGTTGGAGAACCTCGGCTACCTGACGACACCGGTGACCACGATCGACGGCGAAGTCATCGTCGGGTTCGATCGGAAGAGGTTAGAGGAGCGACTGGGTTAACCACCGTATCGTGCGTCCCTCCCAGGTCATCTTGGGGCTTCGGATCGGTCTTCGGGATCAATCTCCCTGATCAAGCGGCGTCATCCGGCGATCGATGCGGTCGGGCCCGGCCGCTTTCTGGGCGAGTTGCTCGCTCAGCGATATTGGCGCCGTCCTCGGCGGCTTCGTCGCGGCGATGTTACGGGGCAGAGCTGCAGCCCTGGCGAGGTGGCGGCCGGCCCGATTGACCGGCCCATCGCGATACTGATCGAGCTCGGGTAGCCGCGCACCAACGATTGGTTCTGACCAGAGT
>JBOGTX010000504.1:0-1506 GCA_050695695.1 Chloroflexota bacterium | reverse complement strand
GGCGTCGGTCGGCCGGGCGATCCGGACGAATGGCGCCACGCCATGCCCCACGTCCTGACCGCCTGCCACGAGACCGGCCACGCGCTGGTCATGGCGCTGCACGGCGAGGGCGACCGCCACCGGCTCTACGTCGGCGGCCGGCGCATCGTGGGCGCCGGCGGACGGTCGAGTGAGGCTTACCTCGAAGGGCAGGAAAGCGCGTTCAAAGCCTACTTCTCCGGTCTCGAGCTTGGACCGGTTCGCGGGCTCGACGGCGCCGACCTGCCCGGTCTGGCCAATCTCCTGCGAACCGCGCCGGCCCTTGGCGCGGTGACCGGCATTCCCTCGGGGCGCGGGAGCCGGTTTCCTTCGCCGTTTCAAAGCCTCGATCGCCTGGTGCGGGCAGTTGGCGACCAGAAGTACGCGCTGGTGGTGGTGGCCGAGCCGCTGGAGCCCTGGAAGATCGACCGGATCCTCGACGCCTGCCGGGAGCTCCGCGACGCCGTCCACGGTCACGTGCGGCGCACCGTGTCGCGCTCGCGGGGGGAATCCGAGAACGTCGCCCGACCGGGCGACGACGGGCGCTCTGGCGGCCGGGTCGACCTGCCGATCGGTCTCTTCGGCCTGGCCGCGTTCTGCCAGGTGGCCGGCATCGTCGTCCCCGGGCTGCTGAGCGTCGGCCAGGCGGTCGAGTCGATGGGCTACATGGCCAACACCCGGTCGATCCGCGCCGACGCGCACAACCAGTCCCAGGTGAGCGCCGGGACCAACTCGGGCGAGTCGGGCAGCGTCGAGGTGTTGAACGCGAGCGCCGAGGAGTGCGAGCGCCTGCTCCAGGAGCACATCGCCCGCTTGCAAACCGGCAAGAGCGCCGGCTGGTGGCAGACCGCGATCTACATCGCCGCCGAGAGTGAAGACGCGCTCCACCGGGTGTCGAGCGCGCTCCGCAGCGTCGCCAGCGGCGACAACAGCTCGCTCGATCCGATTCGGGTGGTCGCCTCACCCGAATACGCCACCCGCGAGGCGATCGAGCGCGGCCAGGTGCTCGATCTGCTCCCGGCCGGCGCCGACCAGCGGCATCCGCTCGGCGCGCCCTACGACGTGCTGGGCACCTGCGTCCATTCGGACGAGCTGGCCGTCCTGGTGAACCTGCCGCAGCACGAGATTCCCGGCCTGCCGATGCGCGACCTCACTGACTTCGCGGTGTCGGTCCCACCGGAGCCCACCGGGGCGATCCGGCTCGGAACGCTCCGTGACGGCCTCGGACGGGACCTCGGTCCGGTTGCCGTGGGCGCCGAGGCGCTCAATCGCCACGTTTTCGTCACCGGAATGACCGGCTACGGGAAGACCAACTCCTGCAAGCGGATCCTCCTCGAAGCCTACGACCGGCTCGGCGTGCCGTTTCTGGTCCTGGAGCCGGCCAAGGCGGAATACAAGTACCTGGCCGACCGGCCGGAGCTGCGCCACCGGCTGCGCGTCTTCTCGGTCGGCGGCGGCTCCGGCCTGCCGCTCCGCTTGAACCCGCTG
>JBOGTX010000503.1:0-2611 GCA_050695695.1 Chloroflexota bacterium | reverse complement strand
TGGTGGGACTGTCAACGGGCAACCGGGGGTCGCGCTGATCGACATCAAGGAGCTGCAGCCCAATGGTTGTGCCGGCATCACCAACTCGCTCACCGTGCTGTTCACCGCATCGCACGCGAACCTCGGTGGCGTCAGTGTGGACATGATCGGCCCGGGCGGGCCATACAACTTCACCCTGCCAACGCCGGTCCCGGAGACGGGCGATTGGTACGACACCGCGGCGCCGAGCGGCTGGAGCCTCGGCACGCTCACACCCTGCGCCTACATCGTGACCCTTTCGGTCAGCCTCCTGCTCACCACCGGGGACAGCGACCCGCTTCCGCTCATCGACCAGATTGCCTTCTGTCTATCCGGATGAAGGCCGAGCAGGACCGGGAGGAGATCGTCGAACCGATGAATTTCTGGCCACGATTCGTGCTGGCTATGCTCGCCACCTGGCGGGTGTCCCACCTGCTGGCGAACGAGGATGGCCCGGCGGACCTCATCGTTCGATTTCGCGCGCGGTTAGGTCAGGGGTTGGCCGGGCGCCTCATCGACTGTTTCAATTGTCTGAGTCTGTGGATCGCGGCCCCGGCGGCGATCTTCGTGTCGCGTCGCCCAATCCCCTGGCTGTTTTCCTGGCTTGCCCTCTCGGGTGGAGCGTGTCTGCTCGAGAGGTTTGGCGACAAGCCGGTCATCATTCAGCCCACGTCGGAACCGGCGGAAGGAGAGGCCAACGATGTGCTGCGGCCATAAGCGATCGATTCTGCGCAACGCATCCGCCACGCTCACGACGGCGTCCGTCCCCCGTGCCCCGCGACCCAACCCGGTCGCGGGGCCGATTTCGAAGTTGGCGGCGGATCCGTCCCCCGCGGTGACGCTCCACTACCTCGATCGCGACCCGATCCGGGTATGGGGACCGGTCACCGGCCGATCCTACGAGTTCTCCAGCGCGCGCCCAACCCAACCGGTCGATCCGCGCGACGCGGCGGTGCTGTCACGGAGTCGATTCTTTCGCCGGGGGTGATCTGTCCGTCGCTCGACGGCTCCGGGCGCTTGCTGAGCGCCCGGAGCCCAACTGACAGGAGGACCGCGAGGTATGTGTCGAAGCATCAAGCAGTTGCGTCGAGCGGAGCGTGACGTCAGCGAGGCGGAGATCCAGGCGGCCGCCTTGCAGTTCGTCCGCACGGTCAGCGGCTACCGGCAGCCGGCCCGGGCGAACGCAGCCGCGTTCGATGCCGCCGTGGGCGAGATCGCGGACGCGACCCGGCGCCTGCTGGTCGAGATCGGCGCGTTGGCGGTCGCTAGTCCGGAACCTCGATGACGAGGTAGTCGCCGTCGGCGGTCACCGGAAAGGTCTCGGCGACGTAGGGTCCCTTGACCCGCTCGGCCGTTGGTGGCTCGGACGGATCGATCGTCGCGACGTCGGCGCCCTCGGCAACGAGGCGGGCGCCGGACTCGACCCGGACCTCGTAGGCGCGCGCCCGCAGTCGCCGGGGGTCGCACCACGACTGACCGGTCCGAACGTCGAACTCCCAGCCGTGCCAGCCGCAGGTGAGGATCTCGCCGGGCCGGGTAAACGAAAACTCGCCCGGCGCCGTCGCCTCGAGCAATCCCCAGAGCTTTCCCTCGCAGAGCGGGCCGCCCTGGTGCGGGCAGCGGTTGCGCAGCGCGAAAAACTCGCCCCCCAGATTGAAGATGCCGATCGATCGCCCGGCGACCTCGACGATCTTGCGCGCCCCCGGTTGGATGTCATCGACCGAGGCGACGACGTATTTCATGTCAGCCCATACAGCTTCGCGGCGTTCTCGAAGTAAATCTTCCGCGCGAGCTCGGCGGGCAGGGCGATCGGGAAAGCCTCGTCGGGGTCGTCGGCATCCCAGTGCGGGTAATCCGAGGCGAAGACGATCCGGTCGGCCGACGGCCCGAAGTGCTCGAGCAGATGGGAGAAGTGCCGCGGCCTGGGCGGCTCTTCCATCGGCTGAGTGCAGACCCAGAGGTGCTCATGGACGTACTCGGACGGCAAGCGCGTCAGGTGAGGCACTTCGGCCTTCAGAAGGTGCCAGGCGCTGTCGAGCCGCCAGCAGAGCGACGGCAGCCAGGCGAAGCCGTTCTCGGCCGAGACGAAGCTCAGGGTTGGGAAATGCTCGAAGACGCCCTCGGCCACCATGCTGATCACATTGGCCTGGATCGCCTGGGCCGGACCGACGTGGTCGTCAAGGTAAAAGGATGGCCAGCCGGTACCGGTGATCGGCTGCCCATAGGAGCCGAAGGCGTGCGACATGACCGCCAGGCCATGCTCCACGCAGGCCTCGTAGATCGGCCAGTACTTGCGCCGGCCCATCGGCTCGTGGGGCCGTCCGGAGAACTGCACCTGGACGAAGCGCCGGTCGTGGGCCAGCCGTCGGATCTCGGCGACCGCGCGCGGGGGATCCTCGAATGGGAGCTGGATCGAGGCCCGGAAGCGGGGGTCGAAGTCGAGCCACTCGGCGATCTGCCAGTCGTTGACCGCGGTGCAGAGCGCGGCCGAGAACTCGGGGTCGAGCTGGCTCGCGCCCGGCGTCAGCGGGTTCAGGACCGCGTAGGCCACGTTCCACTCGTCGAGGAGCTGCTTCGACGTGAACGCGCAGTC
>JBOGTX010000502.1:0-1538 GCA_050695695.1 Chloroflexota bacterium | reverse complement strand
CGCCCTCTTGACGGACCGGCGCTTCGCAGTACCATTGACGACGGACGTGCCGACCAGAGGCCCGGCTGGGACGTCTTGTCGTGCCGAGCGCTGTACCCTGTAACGAGTCGGCGTAGATCTTAGACTGGATCTGAGCGGCATCGATCGCGCCGACCCGACCTCGACATCCCATCTGACCGAGATCGTGGCTCTCGCGTCGAACAAGGAGCCCTGGTGAATCCAGCGGGGAACGCTCGCCCAGCGGACGCGCTCCAGGCGAATCAGTTGGAAAAGCAACCTGCCCCACCGTGCTCGATCGGGGTGGTCATCCCGGTCCTCGACGAGGCCGACGCGATCGGGCTCGTCGTGACCGGAATCCCCCGTGATCTGATCGCGGAGGTCGTCGTCGTGGACGGCGGCAGTCGCGACGGCACGATCGAGGTCGCGCGGGCCGCCGGGGCGCGGGTCATCGTCGCGCGGCGGTCGGGATACGGCTGGGCCTGCGCGACCGGCGCCGCCGCGACCACGTCCGACGTCGTCGTGTTCCTGGATGGCGACGGCAGCGACGATTCCACCGAGATTCCACGAGTCGTGGCGCCGCTGCTGCGCGGCGAGGCGGACCTGGTGCTCGGGGCTCGGTCGCGGGTGAAGGACGGCGCGATTCCGTTCTACGCGCGCGCTGGAAACACCCTGGCCGCCGCGATCATCTCCCTCGCCTGGCACCAGCGCGTGACCGATCTGCCGTCATTCAAAGCGATCGGGCGCCGCGACCTCGAGTCATTTGGCATGTCCGAGGCGACCTACGGCTGGACGATCGAGCTCATCGTCAAGGCCGCGCGTCGGAAGCGGCGCATCAGGGAGGTCCCCCAGGTCTATTCACCGCGCGTCGGAGGCGTCTCCAAGGTCAGCGGGAATCTTCGCGCCTCGCTGAAGGCGGCGTTCGCGATCCTCCGGGTTCTGGTGAGGCACGGCCTGGGCGCCGATGGGGGAGCCGGTCGCGTCGACCTGCTGAGAGCGACCAGGAATCAACCGACGAAAGGCGATTGAATGGGAAGACATGCCATGGCGCGGCTCGCCATCGCGGTGATGGCCAAGGCGCCAATCCCCGGCGAGGCCAAGACGCGCCTGGGGGCCGAGATCGGGTATTCCGCGGCTGCCGCGGTCTACCAGGCGTTTCTCCAGGATACCCTCGACGTCCTCGATGCCGGCACGTCATCCCTTGAGCTGGCCGCGAAGGTCCTGGTGTGCCCGGCCCGGCATCATGCCGACGAGCTTCGCCAGATCGTGAGCGACGACTGGCCGGTCGTGACGCAGACCCGGCCCGGTTTGATGGGCGGGATCGCCGATGCCTTCGACGGGGCCTTCGCCCGGGGAGCCGACCTCGCGGTGGTCACCGACGCGGATAGCCCCCTGGCACTCTGGGAGGGCTGGGTTCACTGCCTCGCGGTCGCCGCGCGCCACGACGTCGCGTTTGGTCCGACCACCGACGGTGGCTACTATTTGATCGCCGCGCGGGCGTCAGCGGGCCCCCGGCTCGCCGACCTGCTGCTCGGCACGGC
>JBOGTX010000501.1:0-8887 GCA_050695695.1 Chloroflexota bacterium | reverse complement strand
AGGCCGGACAGCGGCGGCGCGGCGATCGCTCGGGCGGCGGCGCGCAGGTCGCCCGGAGCGACTCGATCGCCGCCGCGCCAGATCGCGCCCAGCTCGGCGGTCGCGCTAACCGCGCGGACCGCCTCCTGATCCAGTCGAAAGCGCGCGGCGAGGTCGGCGACCTCGCCGACCGGGAGCCGGCCGTCGATCTGGTCGTGCCAGAGCTGCTGCCGCGCGGTCAGCGCGAGGGCCGGCATCTCGATCCGGATTCCTCGGACCTCGGGCAACCAGGCCGACGGCTCCCAGCGCGCTTCGCCGATCAAGACCGTCGGACCGGTCCGCCGGGCGAGAAGCGCACGAAGGGCGAGGCGGATTGGCGAGGATTCCGGTTCGTCGGACAGCAGGCGATCGAAGCGATCGAAGCCAAGAATCGCGTCCTGGAGCAACGCCTCTCGACCCACCAGGTCGAGCGCGCTGACTGGCTTGCCGTGCGCGACCAGCGCGTCGACGTCGACCAGCAGGAACGGCCGCCCGGCGGCGAGGCAGGCGTCGCGGATCGTGGCGCGCTTGGCGGCCCCTGACGGACCGTGGACGTAGATGATCGCGCTGCCGGCTCCGGTCGCGGTGGTCGCCCGAAGCAGGCGAAGCAGGTTGCCGCGGACCTCGGCCGGAATCGGCGCCGGCTGGCCGTCCTGCTCCCCGAGGTGCAATCGCGCGAATGAGGCAACCCGCGGATCCAGCTCATCCGAGCCGACGAGGTATTCCACGATTCGCTCGTCCAGCTTCAGTGGCCGCGTCAGCAGCGGCCAGTTGGCCGCGGCCTCGTCGGCCAGGACCAGCACGCCCGACTTGAAAAGGCGCCCGGCCGGACCGAAAACCTGCCGATCGTCGAGCCGGGCCTCGAGTGACGTGCTCAGCAAGCGAAGGAGAAGGTTGACGATTGGTCGGCGGCGCGATACATCGTCCTGGAGGTAAGCGTAAAGGCGCTCGTACCGAAGGTCGACCTCCGGGGCGAGGCAGATCAGCACCGCCTCTTGTTCGAAAGGGTCGAGGCCAAAGAGCTGAGCCAGGCGGTCGAGGCGACCCACGATCGCGCCGGCCGAACCGTCGAGAAGCCGCTCGCCAGTTTGTGCCCCGGTCACCCCTTCGAGCAGCGCGTCGACGTCGCTATCGGAGATGTACAGGCCCCGCAACGGGTCGTCGGCCCGTTCGGCGAGCTCGGCCCGCAGGTTCTCGACCGCGACCCGCAAGCGAAGGTCCAGCCGCATCAGCGCGGTTCGCAGCTCGGTCGAGCCGGGCGCCCCGTCGACCACATCCATGGAAATGGTCCGATCCAAATCGGCCGATCGCGTGGCGGTTAACCCGTTTCGTCAGTACGCTTGGGCTGGGCGCTCGGCGCTCCGGCTTGTTGGACCACGTGAGTCAGCTCGTGCGCCAGTAACCGCTTGCCATCGCTCGATCCGGGATTGTACTTTCCCTCGCCCATGTAGATATCCTGGCCGAGGGTGAATGCCTGGGCCTGGACCTCACGGTTCATCTGCCCCGCGTCGCTGCCGCTGTGGATCTTGACGTCGCTGAAGTCCGTTCCGAAGCGCGGCTCCATGAAAGAACGCACGTCGTCCGACAGCGGACTCCCGCCGCCCTTCTGGCCGGCGAGCCGATTCTCCAGGTTCGTGCTCGCTTCGAAGCCCTCGTCGGCGCTCGTCCGTTGGATCGTCGGCTTCTTCTGAAGCTCTTCTTCCTCGGGCGCGGCCCGTTGAATCATCGACTTGGTCTGAAGCTCTTCCTCTTCCGCGCCGGCGCGTTGCACCTCGCGGCGAGAAATCGTCGTCGCCAGCGGCTTGGTCTTGATCTCTTCTTCTTCTTCGGGCGCCGCGCGCTGGATGCCCTTGGCCAGCGGCTTGGTCTGGAGCTCTTCTTCCTCGCCCTCGACGCCCTCGTGCTCGGCCGCGGCGCGCTGGACCGGCCCCGACGCCGCTGGCGCCTGCATGACCTGGTTCGCCACTCGATCGGCTTCGCGCTCGTAGCTGTCGCCCGGAGGCCCGACCGTCAGCTTGGTCTGGATGAGACGCTGGAGCGCGTGGTTGCCGATCCTCGCTCCGGTCGCCGAGATCAGGCTCGCCGGCAGACCCGAGCCCTTGAGCTGCCGCTGGACCGCCTGATTGCCGATCGACTGCTGCATCGAAAGCACTGCGTCGATCGGCTCGGCCTTTGGCGACGCGCTCACCGTCGGCCTGGCCGGTCGCCGCGCTTGCCGTTGAAGCTGGAGTCTCGCTTTCTCGTTCACCAGACCTCCTCCTCGCCACCCAAGCGCGCGAAAGAGCGTCGATCGACCAACCTTAATTCGCGCGCCTTGACGTGGCATTATACAACAGACTCAGAGTATAGCGGATAGGTTACCGGACGGTTAAGCTCCAGTTAAGCCGGCCCGAGGGATCAGCGATCAGACCTTGCCAGCCAGAGCCAGGCGGAAGACGCGCTCGGTTTCCGGCTCGGGGCCGCAGTCGAGCTCGGCCCGCAAAGTCTGCACACAGAGCTCATACCACGTCCGGACGCGACTACGCTGACCGAGGCGGGCATGGCAGATCATCAGCAGTCGATAGGCATCTTCCCGGCAGCGGTCCTTGGCCAGAAGCTGCTGGCAGCGAACGATGCCGCCCTGATAATCGCGGCCGGCGGCCGAGGCCCTGGCCAGACCGGTCAGGACGAACAGGTATTGATCCTTAAGCGCCTCGCGTCGAAACATTGGCCAATCGTCGGTACACTCTTCGAGGAAATCCCCCCGGTAGAGGTCCGCGGCCCGGCTGTAAAAGACCAGCGCTCGCCCGGCGCGCCCCTGCGACTCGCAAGCCCGCCCGAGCGCGTAGCACCGATCGAACTCTTCCACGTCGATCCAGAGGTGGGCGGCGTTGAGCTGATAGCCGCAATCGTGGGCCAGGACCGTGAGCTGCGATTGGTCCACCCCGGCCTGACCGAGGGCTTGTCGGAGAGAATGGACCGCGACTTTCAGCGACGTGCCGGCCGCGACGGCATCCGGGTTCGGCCAGAGTGCTTGAATGAGGGTATCGCGAGGAATTGGGCGCCCGCGATGGTTGACCAGATACTGGAAGAGCGAGCGAGCCTTGCTCGAGCGCCAGCTCTCGACGATGGTGCCATGATTGCGAAACTGAAACGGCCCGAGGCACGAAATCGCCACCGGCGCGTTGCCGGCCCGGGTGGTCTCGGGCAGGACGGAAGGGGCGGCGTGGCTCAGGAGCCGAAGCACGCTCGTCACCTGGCGATCGACCTGGGCGAAACGGGCGTCGAGCATCGACCCGAGCTGACCGATCGCCTCGGCGAGCCGTTCGGAGTCGACGCCAGGGCGCCGGTCGCGGGGCTCGTCATCCGCGGCGGGGTCGGGAACGCGGGCGATCGCCGCCATCTTCAATTCCGACCAGGGACTGGCCCAGCACTTGTCATTGACTCGCCGCGCCCTTGTCCTCGAAGATATCGTCCGGTTCGTCCGGAACGGAGCGGTCGATTCCGTCCCCGGCGGGCAGCGCCGCGGTCTCCAGAAACTCCCGGATGAACCGCATCATTCGCTCTTCGTCTCGGAAGTACCGTCCCCGGCGACTCGCGATGTGCTGGATGTGACCGCGCGTCGAGCTGGGCGCGCCGTCGGTCCAAATCCGAACGATGAATGTCTGGTATTGCCCCATCGCCAGCTCTCCCGTCGCGCCGCGCCCCGCGGCACCTCGCTCGTCGCCAAGCGAGGACTGGTGGGATTGGTCACGCGTCGCCGCGCCTCGACAGCCCCGGGGTTCGCGTCCGATCACTCCGCCACGAACGTCATGGTCGCGTCACCGACCTTGATCTGGTCATTGCTGGCCAGCTTGCGTCGGGTAATGACCTCGCCGTTCACGCGGGTGCCGTTCAGGCTCTTCAGGTCTTCGATCCAGAACTCGCCGTTCTCGATCACGATCTTCGCGTGGCGTCGCGACGACATCGGGTCCTTGATCACGACCGGATTCGTCGCTTCGCGGCCAAGCATCGTCTCGACCTGTTGGATCGGAACTTCGGTCTTCGCGCCATTCTGCACGACGATCAGCCTTCCCTTCGGGAGCCGAGGCGCGGGCGGCACGGCGCTCACCACGGTCGCGTTGCCGCCCACCACCGTCGCGTCACCCGCGCCGACCACCGTCGCATCGCTCGCGGGCCGGGGTGGTGGCGGTGGCGCCGGCGGTGGTCCGATCACTTCGGTCCGGTCGGACATCACCGGCGGTGGTGAGGGCGTTGGCGCGGGCACCGGCAGGGCAATCGCGACCTTCGGGCGCCGGGTCACCAGAAAAGCGACAAGTCCACCGATCGCGAGCAGCGCCACCACCGCGGCCGCGATCGCGTAGTAGAGCGGGTTGACCGGGCCGCCGGTGGTCGTGGCGGCGGCCGCCGGGGCTGGAACCACGGTCGCGACCACCGGACTCGGCTGGGGCGCCACCGTCGCCACGACCGCCGCCGCGGTCGGTGCCACCACCGGCGCCGCGACGTCGATGGTGTACGTCTGGTCGGTATTGTTGCCCGCGGAGTCGGTTGCCCTCACCGTCACCTTGTGCGAGCCGGGCGTGAGCTTGGAGGCGTCCCAGGCGAGGTTATACGGTGGGGCGGCCGCGGTCGCCACCGATGTGCCGTCGACCAGCAACTCGACCTGCTTTGCCGTTCCGGAGCTGATGCTGACCTGAACCGTTTGCGGGCCGGATACCCTGGCCGCGTCGCTAATTCCAGTGACGGTCATCGCGATCGGCGGCGCCTTGGGGACGAACGTTCCGGTCGATTCGGCGGTCTCGGCGTGATAGGTCGCCTTGACCGTCACCTTGTGCTCCTTGCCGTCCGGAGCGAGGCTCGAGGTGTATTGGAAGGAATATTCGCGACGCAGCTCGTCGCTGAGATAGAGGAAGTCTTTCTGAAGCTGGTCACCCGTTGCCGCGTACACCGCCTGGCCGCCGGTCGAGCCGGCGATCTTGTCCAGGACGTCCTTCTTGACGTCGGTACCCAGTCCGACGACGAAAACCGGCGTTCCCGAGGTCTTCGCGGCGGCGATCGCACCGTCGACCGACTCCTTGCTTCGGTTGTCGTCGCCGTCGGTCATCAAGAGCATAATGCGGCGTCGCGCGTTGGTCGAGCTCTGCAGGCTCGCGCCTTTCGCGACCGCGTCGTAGATCGCGGTATTTCCATTCGCCTTCAACTGACCGACCGCGTTCTTCAGGACGTTCTTGTCGTGGGTGTAGCCCTGGTTCAGGTTGACGGTGTCGGAGAATGTAATCAGCGCCGCGCTGTCGTTCGGCGCCATGGTATCGATGAAGGCATCGGTCGCCTGCTTCGCGCCGGCCAGCTTCCCGTTGTCGTTCATGCTCCCGGAGATGTCCAGAACGAACGTGACGGCGATTGGCTCCTGGCTGTTGATCACCGGATTGAAGGAAAAGTTGGAGACGGCGGTTCCGTCCTCGAGAACCTGAAACGCCCGGTTGTCGAGGCCAGCGATCGGAATGCCCTGGCTGTCGGTGACACTGACAAACCCCTGGACCTGGGGAAACTGGGACACGTCGATCTGCTGGACCGACACGCTCAGATTGGCGGCCTCGGCCACCGGCGCCGCCAGCGTGAGCGGCAACAACAGGGCCGCCAGGCAGCGGTACAATCTTTTGATCGACGTCGCAACCTCCTCGACGACAACCGCCATCGTCACATTCAACAAGAATAGCCCGGTGGCGTAACCGGCCAGTTACCCCACTGTTACCGACCGTGACGTCGGAATTCGCGCGGACTGGCGAATTGCCCTGGTAATTCCGGGGTAATTCCCTGGTTCTGTCCATCTGGTATCCTGATACCGAATAGCTTCAGGTGGACGTGCCTGCGGGCACCAACGAGCGGCACGAATTGAACTCGGAGGCGCACCGGTGATACAAGGCGCGGCTTCCGCGCGGTCTGGCACGGACGCGAGTCCGGCCGCGTGGGTTCAGCAACACCCGGGAATCCTCTTCCTTTTCCTGGCGTCCCTCGCCGGCTTGATCGTTTTGCCAACCATCGCGGGCGCTTTGACGAGCAGCGACGTGAAGATCGGCGGCCAGATCTCGTTGATCGATCTGGTGTGGCTGGTGGTTGCCGTCGTGCTCTGCGCCATCTGCCTGGGGGCACGGGCAAGCATGAATCAGGATCTCGGCGAGGGGTTACGCCGGCTGATCGCACGCTTGCAGACGAGCGGTGCCGAGGACGACGCGCCCCGTGCCGGGTTGGCGACCGTCGATCTGCCCGGGCTGGGCGCCGCGATCGTGCGCGGGATCTTCGATCTGGTCGTGCTACTCGTGATTCAGGGCATCGTCCGGGTGCCCCTGGTCGGGGTGGCGGCGGCCTTTCAGCCGAAAGCCCTGGTCGATGGCGCGTTCGTCACGCTGGTGGTCGTGATCGCGCTCGTTCAGTTGTACGGGCTCTACCGGGTCGTCGAGCCGCTCACCCTGCGCCTGGTGACGATCGGCCTGGATCGACTGGTTCCGACGGCGGGGTTTTCCGCGGGAACGCTGGCCGACGCACCCGCGCCCCGAACGCTCACCGCGGCGAGCGGATCGGCGCGAACGGCGCGGGGAGTGGATCAGCCAGCGGTCGCGGCGTCGCCCCGGTCGGATCTTCCGACCGTTGCGGCTGGAGCGACGGTAGCTGGGCCGGCTGAGGCCACCGTCATGGCACCTCCGGAATCCGCGGCCGACCCCGCCGGGGCGACGGTGCTGGCGGCGACGGAGACCGCGCCGCTGGCCGACGGGCAAACCCAGGCCGACGACTCGACAATGCTGTCGCCAGGCTCGGATCGATCGACTGAGCCGGATACTCGGGATGGATCCGCGGGGAGGAGCTGACGATGGCGGTCGAGTTAGCCGATCACACGGTGCTGGAAGGCGAGTACGAGATTCAGCAGGCGCTCGCCCAGGGCGGCATGGCGACGATTTTTACCGCCCACTCGCGCTCGCTCGACACGGTCGTCGCGATCAAGGTTCTCGCGCCCCGGTTCGCGCGCGATCCGTCCTTCCTGGAGCGCTTCCACGCCGAGGCGACCAACATCGCCAATCTGCATCACCCGAATATCATCGAAGTGTACAAGTTTGGCGTCGAAAACGACGTCGCTTACATCGCGATGCGGTTCGTGTCGGGCGGCACGCTCAAGGAGCGTCTTCAGCTCAGCGGCGGGCAGATGAACCTGAGCTCGGCGGCGCGCTTGACCGCGCAGGTCGGGTCGGCGCTGCAGCACGCGCACGAGCGCGGTCTGGTGCACCTTGACGTGAAGCCGGGCAACGTGCTCCTGGGGAGCGCCGACTGGCCGCTGCTGTCCGACTTCGGCATCATTCGGATCGCCGGCGACGCCCGCGAAGACGGCCACCGGGTCGCCGGCACCCCGGCCTACATGTCACCGGAGCAGTGGCAGGGCGGCGAGCTGGATGGCCGAAGCGACCAGTATTCGCTCGGGATCATGTTCTACGAGCTGGTCACCGGGCGTCGCCCCTTTGCCGGCGAGACGTCGGTCGAGCTGAAGGCGCAGCACATGGACGTGGCGCCGCCCCGGCCGCGCGAGATCAATCCCGGGATCCCCGGTCCGGTCGAAGAAGTGATGCTGCGCGCGCTCGCGAAGCGACCGGAAGATCGCTACCCGACGATTGGCGAGTTTGGAACCGCGCTGGTCGACGCCGTCGAACGGTCCCGCGGCATGCAGTTGGAGACCAAGCAGGCGATCATCAGCGCGGCGCCAAATCTCGTCGCGCTGGCCGGCCTCTCGGTCATCGCGCCGTTTCTGGCAAGTCTGCCGAGTCCTGACCTGCCGGTGTTCCGCTCACTGACCTTGAATTGGCCGGTGAGCCTGATCATCGCGCTCTTGCAGATCCTCCTGCTGCTGGGCATTCGCTGGCAGGTGATCGGGATCGTCACCCGATTCCTCGGCGCGGTTGTCGACCTGATCGACCAGTTCACCCGGAACTACGTCCGGATCGGAACGGACACTGAAGGCGTGCTTCGGGTGAAAGCCTGGCGCAACGCGGTCGTCGCGTCGGGCGAAGGCATCGTGAATATCGCCTACCTGTTCATCATCTACCAGATTGGGGCGCTGCC
Source organism: Chloroflexota bacterium (assembly GCA_050695695.1). GTDB lineage: Bacteria > Chloroflexota > UBA6077 > FW602-bin22 > CADDYW01 > JAJPKB01. Next base: position 787 of record JBOGTX010000501.1, on the reverse strand, counting down.
GCTGATCAAGACGGTCGCGTTGGCGATCGACCCCGACCGCGAGGCCGCGGTCGCGACGGCGATCGCCGCGCTCGTGGTGCTGGTCGCGGCGGCGATCATCCTCAAGCTGTTCCGGACCGCGGGTCCGGTGATCGCGCTCTGGGCCCTGACGATTTGCTGGGCATTCATCAGCACCATGCCGCTGGTCGACCAGGAGATCTGGGGCCGGGTGTCACTCCAGTGGCTGATTAAGCTGGGAATCGGTCTGGCGGTGCTGCTGACCTGTCTGGCGGTGAGAAAGCGGGTCCAGGCGGTCGCGCGCGAGTACGTCGGCACGCTCGTCCGCGAACAGGGGCGGAATCTCCAGCGAGGTCAGAGCGCGGAGCGAGAAGCCGCGCGTCTGGCGAGCGTGGGACGGGCCTCCGATGGACTGGTCAACGTCCTCTATCTGATTGTCGGCTATCCGATCATCGCCCTGCCCCTGCACAACGTTCTCGTCGCGTTCATGAGCGAGCTGGTCGGCGCGATTTTGATTACGCTGGGCGTCTTCCTGATCGCCGCCATCCTGGTGAACGAGCTACGGGTGGCGAGCGGCGTCGTGCCGGCGACGCTCGGATTGCTCATTTGCGCTCCGATGCTGCTGGGACTGCCGCTCTTCGAGCCTGGCCTGCTCGGGGGGCCGTCGCTCCAGTGGGCCGGGCGCTTCGTGATCGGCCTCTGGGTGCTCGCGCTGTTCCTTGGCATTCGTCGAAAGGTTCAGACGGCGGGACGCGCGCTGATCGTGCCGGTCCTGGACCACCAGCTCAGC
>JBOGTX010000500.1:0-5107 GCA_050695695.1 Chloroflexota bacterium | reverse complement strand
CCCGTTTCTTCAGGGCCTTCAGCGCCCGCACCGCCGGCAGGGTTGACGTGTCGCGCCGGTACCAGGCGTGGGCCTCGGTTGGATCGCCGTCGCCAGCGGCCAGGGCCCAGAACGCGGTGTTGAAGAGATAGTCCGGCACCTCGCCATCCATGAGCAGACGCGCCATCTCGACCGAGCGCAGGCTATGGGTCATCTCGTCCGCCAGCGGAAATGCCGGATCGGACTGGGTGCCAGGCACGAGGCCGGTCTCGCCGCAGAGGATCGGCAGCGAGTGACCAAGGCGTTCGCGAGCGACCGCGTCGTACCACTCGAAAAGATAAAACCCCCGGTGGTCCTGCGACCCCTTTGGGCAATCATACGGCCGGACGTTAGGCCAGCGCTCCGGCCCGCCTTTGCCCCAGGTCAAGGGCCGATTGCTGGCATAATTGTGAACGCAGATTCCCAACCGGTCGAGGAGGTGGTGGCGCTCGTCGCGCGCGAGCAACTCGAGGAGTTGGCCGAGAAACGTGAGGTCCCAGTAATGGCCACCGGGAGCCAGGGGGCTGATGAGTGGAAAAAGGTGGGCCTGGTGAACCGTCTCGAGGGCCGGAAAAAGAAGACTCGCGAAGCGCTCGACCGGCGACGGCTCCGACCAGTCCTCCAGGCGCCAGCGGGTTGCCAGGTTGGGCTCGCTGAAGATGGACACGTAATAAACGCCCCAGTCGGCATAGGCCTGGCATAGGCTGGCAAGCTCCGACCGATCGATTGGCTGAATCGGCCAGACGTCCACTCGGATGATCGGCTCGATCCGCGCCGCGATCAGCTCGCGAATGAAGAACTCGGGAATCGGCAGTTCGACGGCGCTCGGCAGGACCAGCCAGCTCGCGCCGAGCTCCTTCAGCTCGCCGAGCCAGAATCCCAACGACTGGCGATCGTAGTGATGGACGTCGGTGCAGTAGTGAAAGCCAATTCCGGTGTCGCCGCGAGGTCGAGGAAACTGATCGAGTCGCATCGGCTACCTCGACACCAGACACTTCACCGGCCCGCCCGGATCGCCGAGGGTGACCCGCGCGAACTTGACGATCTTCGCCCCGTCCGACGTGGCCAGCTCCTTGCGCGCGCTCACCGCGATCACCTCGATCTCTTTGGGCTCACCCGGCAGGCCATCGTGATGATGCCCCGGTTGATCGCACTCGCCGGCGCACGCCTTGCGTCGGTGGGCGCGCACCGCGCCGGTCGCCGCCTCCGGGCATCGGTCGAAGAGGTGCTCGATCGCGGCGCGAAGCACCTTTGGCGACACCGCGCGGCTGTCGGCGCCCGACCGCGGTCGATTGCACAGTAACACTCGTGGCACATCGTCGTCGGACTTCACGTCGAATGGTCGGTCGTCGAGCCTCTGAAAGACCGGGATCAGCGGATCGCCGAACAGGACGAACGCGAGCAGGGTCTTCTGATCGTCGCCGTCGAGATAGCCTTGCCGTTCCAAGAGATCATCCGCGTACTGGACCTTGGCGCGCCGAAGCGCGTCGCCGATCCGTTCTCCGTCCCGCAGGTTCTCCCAGAAGAGCTGGCCAAGCAAATCCGCGCCCGCCAGCGGCGGCTCGACGGTTCCATACGCGGTCGCGGTCGAGCCGATGAAAGCGGCGGCGCCTTCGCTCAAGAAGCGCAGGGCGAGCGAGCTCGTCGCGGTCTTTGCCCCGACGTTCGCCGCGTGCGACGCCTCCGAGAAGACGATCGGCGCGGTGAAGTCCGCTTCCGAAAGCAGCTCGGGAGTGATCGCGATCGGCAGCGTCAAGCTATCGATTGACCGATCGCTCGGCACCTGACCGTACCAGGCGGCGGCGTCGAGCGCGCCGTGGAGGTTGAAGTAAAAGAAGCGGCGGCCCTGGATCCACTGCGCTTGAAAGCCATCGGCGGTCACCGGCGGGCTGAGGCGGAGCGAGGACGCGGTTGAGAGCGGCGCGAAAGCCGCCCCGGATACCGATTCCCAGGAGGACGCGGCGCAGCCGAACGACAGTGAATTCGAGACGGCGAGGCCAATGGCGCCAAGCGCGGCAATTCCGGCCTGGCGAAGGCGCGAGCTACTCTCGGCGGACGGAGGATTCCGCCGCACCTCGAGCAGGGTATCGGTCTGCCGCAGAAGCAGGCTGAGATTGCCGCCCGAGCCATCCGGAAGGCGGCCAATGGCGATGCGCGGAGCGTAGATCGCGTCGCCTTCCGTCGCGACGTACGGGTTATCGGAGAGAATCTCCGCATCATCGTCATCCGATGGATTGGCGAGATGAAAAAAGGGAACGACGTCGTCCCCTCCGATGATCAGCACGCCGTCGACCTCGGAGCCATCATCCTGACTGACCACCCGCGCCAGCTCGCCGATCGCCCGCTTGATGTCCGACGGATCGGTCGACCAGATTGGCGAGAGATCGTGCTGCGCCATGCTGCCAGGGTCGTCGAGGAAGGCGACCAGCATCCGGGTGCCGAGAAACGCGAGCTCGCGGGCGACCGTTTGGAGGCGGCGCTCCAGGCGCTGAAAACCGTCGAATCCGTAACGGGCGACCAGTGGCCCTCGGCAACTGACCGCGAGCAGGCACTCCACGACCGCCGGCTCCGGAGCGTCCGTCCCGGCCTGGCTCGGGTCGGCCTCATCGCCCGTCGGCTCGTCGCTGGGACCCGTGCTAACCGACCGATCCGGGGGCTGCCACTCGCCTTCGAGTTCGTCGGCGGTCGAAGCCGGAAGCGACGCGAGGGCAGCGTCGATCTCCGTCGGTCCAGCCCGCAGGTGATCGGGCACCGACATCGAGATCTCGTCGGCGAGGACCGGCGGTGAAAAGGTCGTGCCCCGGAAAAGCGGTGTGCTGACAATGCCGCCCGGGTCTTCGACGAACGCCGCGTGCAGCAGCTCGACGCCGTCGCGTTCGGTCGATCGATCCGACGCCAGGATCTGTCCGAGAATCAGGCGAGCCTTGAGGACGCGCGGGTGCCTCGCGAGAATCTGGTGACAGGCCGACTCGGCATCGCCGCGGCGTCCGGTTCGCCAGAGGGCCTCGGCGCGGGACAGGAGCACCGACGGGTCACCCGGTCGGACCAGCAGGTACTCGTCCGCGGCATCGATTGCCCGCTCCAGGTCGCCGTGGCGAAGCTGCCAACGAATCATCGCCACCGGCGGGGCCGCCGAGAGATCGACGGCCGAGCCGTCGCGTTGGGCATACAGGCGACTGAGGCTATCGCGAACCTGAGTGTTGCCCGGATTCAGCTCGTAGGCGCGCTCGAACGCCCGGACCGCCGCGTTGAGCTGACCGGCCGCGCTGTGCGCGACCCCATCCGCGCTGAGCGCGGCGACGTTCTCCGGGTCGAGCTCGAGCACCCGATCGAACTGCTGGCAGGCTTCCGAAAGCTTGCTCTGTTCCAAAAATGCCTGGCCAAGCAGCGTCCGGGTGCGGAGATCGCCGGGAAACTGACTGAGCACGTGAACGCAGAGGTCGCTCGCGTACTCGATCGCGCCGAGGCGAATCGCCAGGTCGGCTTTGCGGCTGAGGTCGCGCAATTTCAACGGAGGTCCAACGTGAAACCAGCCTGAGTCGTGAGTTAGGTTTCAGGGTAGGTGCCGCGGCGACAAGAGTCAATGCCAGGAGCCATTAACGTCGGTTAACGAGCCACGCTTCGGTTACCGAACCACGTACTGAGCGGGCATCCAACCCACGTCGCCGCGCGGATCGCGTACCTGGTACCAGTGCTCGCCATCGCCATCCGCTTCGGCGCCGGTGAGGATGAGCGGTGTGCCATCTCGCCAGGCGATCCAGGCATCAGAAAGGTGTGGCGTGTGACGGAGATAGACGCCGTCGCCACCGGTGTTGCCCACCCGGGCGGTGGGCACCGCGGTCCGCGCCGGGGTAGCACTGGGCGGTGTCGTGGTCGGCTTACCTGGAGTTGGTGCCTTGCTGGCCGCCGTGGCCGCGCTCGGGTGAGGGGTCGCGGTTGGAGTGCCGTTCGGCGTTGGCTTGAAGGGAACGCCGGCGAGCGGCGGGACCGGCGTCGGCGCGGAAAACGAGGGCGGCTCGGCCGGCCGCGGCGTGCTCGCGGCGTGAATTCCGTTCGCCGACGTCGACAGAAACGACGGAATTTGGACCGGCGCGAAGAGCCAGGCGTTTCCGAAGAACAGAATCGTGCCGACGCTCAGCAGCAGTAGCAGGACGATCAAAAAGACGGCGGCGTGGCTGAGATCGTCACGCGTGTCGTAGGGATCCGGGAAGCGACTCATTCCCATGCCCATTTGCGACCTCCAGTTGGCCGCGGGGCTTGAGATCGATCGCGGGCCCAGCGGTACGCTCATCCCGGTGCAAAATACGTACCGACTGGCGAGGGCCCGTCACGGCGGAGAAGAAAGGACCGGAAAGTCGTGGACCGAATACCCCCCATTCTGTACTGGGTGTCATCTGTCTCGGGATCGCTCCCGGTGGCCGGGCGGCCACTGCTTGCCTATCGCAATTGCACCCACCAGCGCTTGCCCGCACGGTGGCGTCACCGCCATCCGCCCTGGGGTCTTACTCCCAGCTTTCACCCATCACCGGATCACCCGGCTGGTCTGCTCTCTGTTGCGCTTGGCCTCGCGTCAGACTCTCGCCTGGCGCGGCCCACCTTGCTGTTTCGGTGGGTTGGCTTACTCCGAGACGCGTCTCCGCGTCGGAAGGGTGTGGGGAAGTTCCTCTAGCGCGCCGAAGCGAGCTTCGGGCGCCAGCGACACCTGGATCCAGCGACTTTCCGGACTTCCTCCCGGACTTCCCCCGGCCAGAGTCGTTCGCTCAGGGTGAGAACCGAGTCGATTCCCTGTGCGAATCAACCCGGTTCTCACCCTGGCGCTCCTCGAAGACCGGACGAAGCACGGCGCCGAAGGGGAGATTTGAACTCCCACGAGCGAAAGCTCGCCGCGTCAAGGGCGCGGCGCGTCTGCCAATTCCACCACTTCGGCAATCGTGGCATGTAAGTATACCGGCCGCGCCGTCTGGGTGCAAGCAAGCTGGCCGGCAGTCACGGCGCCAGCAAGAATGCATCCGAGGCAGTCCGGCCGGCGCCAGTGACCGGCAGACGGGCCAGGCTCTCCCGGTCGTACACCACCACGATTGGCTGAAGC
>JBOGTX010000499.1:0-2264 GCA_050695695.1 Chloroflexota bacterium | reverse complement strand
AAGGAGGACGTCCTCCTTCGCGCGTTTCGTGGTCCAAACGCCCTTCCGCGGAGATTACGGTCCGCCGATAACCTCGCGCATCTTGGCGCCCTGCTCGGCGTAGTATCGCGAAAGGATGCTGGTGTCGGCGGCCATGCAAAAGTGCTTGATGCCGAACTTCAGGTAGTACTCGACCTCGCTGGCGTCGTTCAGCTCGGCGCGCGGCTGAATGCCCAGCTTCAGCGCCGTGCGCATGGTGTATTCCCGGGCCTCGACGACCTGCGCGCTCCCGCGCTGCCCCGCCTGGCCGATGCTCATCGAGTAGTCGGACGGGCCAAATTGCACCATGTCGATACCGGGCACCGAAAGCAGCGCCTCGAGATTCTCGACCGCCTCCTTCTTTTCGATCATCAGGATGATCACGGCGTCGCTGTAGGCCTTGACGAGCGCGGCCGGGCCAGCCGATGCCGCCCGTCCGCCGGCCATGCCGTGGGTCCCAACCACGTCCGGGATCTCGGGGCGGACGATCCGCACGCAGTCGCGGACATCTTCGACCGTTCGCACGTCGGTGAAAAGGAGATTCTCGATCCCCGCCGCCATCGCCCGAACCGCGAGGTGGTGCTGGGCGGCTCGCTCCATCTTGATCAGGCCGGTGAAATTGGGAAACATCTCGATCGCCCGCCCGATATTGTCGAGCGCGTAGAGATCGTATGGGGCGTATTCGGCCAGAAACTCGACGTAGTCGAACTTCTGGCTGCGGCCGACGATCTCGGTGATGGTCGGCCAGGTGCTCTGGAGTCGGGTTCCGAGGCTCGGCTTGCCCTCTCGCAAAAGTGTTCGGAGCCGGTTTTCGCGCATGGCGTGTCTCCTTACTAAGACCCGAGTGGCGATAGACGGCGCGGCGCCTTCGCCCGCCGTGACTTCGCCCGGCTATTATCGCGCAGCACGGATCGGCGAGCAACGGCCAACCCACGATTCATCGGGCGTCGGGACCACGATCTTCTCCGAGCGCGTGCTAAAATCGTCGGGCCAGGCAGCGCCGGGCCGGGCGGCCCCAAGACTCCGAGGTAGGCCACGACGGCGTGCAGAAATCGCAGCGAGGAGACGCACGTGAAAATCGCCAGAATCGAGCAATACTTTCCCCGCCGACGTATGCGGCTCGTGAAGATCACCACCGACGACGGACTCGTCGGCTGGGGAGAGTCGACGCTCGAAGGCAAGCCAAAAAGCACCATGGGCGCCGTCGAGGAGCTCGCGGAATACTTGATCGGCAAGGACCCGTTACGGATCGAACATCACTGGCAGCAGATTTACCGATCGGCCTTCTTTCGGGGTGGCAGCGTGGTGATGAGCGCGCTCTCCGGTCTCGATCAGGCGCTGTGGGATATCGCCGGCAAGTTTTATAACGCGCCGGTCTACCAGCTCCTTGGCGGGCCAACCCGCGACCGGGTGCGGGTCTACGCCCATTGGGGAATTCACGATCGGTCGGACGAAGGACTGGCGAAAGCCAGGCAGCGCCTGGATTACCTGCGAAAGAGCGGCGGCTACACCGCGTTCAAGGCCGGGCCCGGCGGAACGTGGCGCGCGCACGAGCCACCGTCGAGAATCGATCAGTTCATCGCGTCGGCCGAGCTCATGCGCGAATGGGTTGGGCCGGACGTCGAGCTTTGCTTCGACTTCCACGGCAAGATGACCCCGGCCATGGCGATCGAGGTCTGCCACCGCCTGGAAGGCGTCCGACCCATGTTCGTCGAGGAGCCGGTGCCCCAGGAGAACGTCGACGCGCTCAAGCTGGTGTCAGACCACGTTCCGTTTCCGATCGCGACCGGCGAGCGCCTGCTGAGCCGGTGGGAATTTCGCCAGGTCTTCGAAAAACAGGCCTGCGCCTACATTCAGCCCGATGGCGCCCACGCCGGCGGGATCAGCGAGCTCAAGCGGATCGCCAACATGGCCGAAGTCTACTACATCCACACCATGCCCCACTGCGCGATCGGTCCGGTCGCGCTCACCGCCTGCATCCACGTCGACGCGGCAGTTCCCAACTTCTTGATTCAGGAATCGGTTGGCCCGGACTGGCTGGCCGACGTCGCCCGGCCGGCCTGGAAGCTCGTCGACGGCTACGTCGAGCTGCCAACGGCGCCCGGTCTCGGCGTGGACGTCGACGAAAAGGAAGTCGCCAGGCTGTCGAAGTACACCGAGGAGCTTGGTGGCGAGTACTTCTACGATTCCGACGGCAGCGTGGCCGACTGGTAATTTCCAAGAGTTTCGATCAAGACCAGGCTTGG
>JBOGTX010000498.1:0-2536 GCA_050695695.1 Chloroflexota bacterium | reverse complement strand
AGCACACCCAGGCGGCTTTCTTCGTCCCGTTGAGATGATCTCTGGCGGAGGGACCGGGATTCGAACCCGGGGTGGAGCTTTAAGGCCCCACAACCGCTTAGCAGGCGGCCGCACTAGGCCACTATGCGATCCCTCCGTGCGTTTCACCTTCGATTATAGCACGATCGAGGGGCGTGCTTCAAGCCGCGCGGACCCTCGACAATGCCCGTCGGACCCGGTATACTTCGGGTGAGAGCGAGCAATAGATCTTAGAGAGGAACGGGCTTGCGCGTCGCGCTGGACGCGATGGGCGGAGACCGAGCGCCGACCGAGCCAGTGGCTGGTGCGGTCATGGCTGCGCGTGAGTTGGGTATCTCGGTCACGCTTGTCGGACCCCATGACCTCGTCGCCGCCGAGTTGGCGCGGCACAACGCTGGAGCGCTGCCACTCGACATCGTCGACGCTCCAGACCTGATCGGCATGGCCGAGCACCCGGTCCAGGCGATCCGTCGGCGGCCGAATGCGTCGATGAACGTGGCGATCCGATTGGTCAAAGAGAAGTCAGCGGACGCGTTCGTGTCGGCGGGGAATACCGGGGCAGCGGTCGTGGCGAGCCTGTTCGGACTTGGGCGAATTCCCGGAATCGAGCGACCCGCCCTCGCCGCCGTGTTTCCGACCACCCGTGGCTGCTGTCTGGTTCTCGACGTTGGAGCCAATGCCGACTGCCGGCCCGGGCATCTCCTGCAGTTCGCGGTGATGGGCGAGCGCTACTCGCGTCTGGTGCTCGGCGTCGATCGGCCACGGGTGGGACTCCTCAGCAACGGCGAAGAGGAAACCAAGGGCAGCCTCGTCGTCCAGGAGGCTCACCAGCTTCTGAAGACTGCTGATCTGCATTTCATCGGGAACGTCGAGGGGAAAGACCTGCCGAGGGGCGTCGCCGACGTCGTGGTCTGCGACGGATTCGTGGGAAACGTCGCGATCAAGCTGGCGGAGGGGATTGGCGAGCTCACGTTCAGCCTGTTGCGCGAAGAGCTAACGTCAAGCGCACGGGGAATGCTTGGCGCCGTGCTTTTGCGGCCCGGCCTGCGCCGCCTCAAGCACCGCGTGGATTATGAGGAGTACGGTGGTGCTCCGCTCCTTGGGGTCGAGGGAGTCGTGATCGTCGCCCACGGGCGCAGCAAGGCGCGCGCGATTCGCAACGCGATCCGGGTCGCCGGTCAGGCCGTCGCCGCGAACCTGCACCAGGAGATCGCGCAAAATCTGCCGGTCGCGGTCGAGGAGCGTCCGGCACACCTTTCGCCCTGAAGGATGGAGCGGGGGATGACCTTGCACCGAAACGGCCGAGGGCATCGGCGACGCGTCGTCGTCACGGGATTCGGAGCCGTGACCGCGGTTGGACTCGACGCGGAAGAGAGCTGGAAGAACCTGCGCGACGGTCGAAGTGGGGTCACCCGAATTACCCAGTTCGACCCGACCGGCTATCCCTCGACCATCGCGGCCGAAGTCAAGGGGTTCGGTCCGCCGTCGTTCCTGGATCCGAAAGAGGCTCGACGGATGTCGCGTTTCGAGCTGTTCGCCCTGACCAGCACCGATCAGGCGTTGGCATCGGCGGACATCGAGATCACCGAGGACAACGCCGACGACGTCGGGGTGATCGTCGGGACCGGCATCGGGAGCCTGACCACGACCGAGCAGGAATGCAAGGTGATGTTCCAGCGCGGTGGCATGCGGATGAATCCATTCTTTCTGCCGATGATGCTGGCGAACATGGCCACCGCGCAGGTCACGCGTCGCTTCGGAACGCGCGGTTACAGCTCGACGGTGATCACCGCCTGCGCGAGCGGGGGGCAGGCGATTGGCGAAGCGGCCGAGGTGATCCGTCGCGGCGCCGCGGACGTGATGATCGCGGGCGGCAGCGAAGCGTCGGTGTGCGAGCTCGGACTCGCAAGCTTTTGCGTGATGCGTGCCCTGAGCAATCGTAACGACGATCCGGCCGCGGCTTCGCGGCCATTCGATCGCGATCGCGACGGGATGGTGCCGGCGGAGGGCGCGGCGCTGCTGGTCCTGGAATCGCTGGAATCCGCGCTTCGACGCGGCGCCCGCATTTACGCCGAGGTCCTTGGCTACGGCGTCTCGTCGGATGCCTACCACGTCGTCGCGCCTCGCCCCGATGGCACCGGGGCTGCCCGGGCGATGCGGCGGGCGCTCGACGACGCCGGCCGGGAGCCGACCGACGTCGATTACATCAACGCCCACGGCACGGGCACGGTTCTCGGGGACGCCGCCGAGACCCGGGCGATCAAGCAGGTTTTTGGCGATCACGCCTACCGCGTGCCGGTCAGCTCGACCAAGTCGATGATCGGACACGCCATGGGCGCCGCGGGTGCGATCGAAGCGCTGGTCTCGGTGCTCTCGATTCGCGACGGATTCGTTCATCCGACGATCAATTACCAGAACCGAGACCCGGAGTGCGACCTGGATTACGTCCCGGATGGCGCACGGGCAGTTCCCGTCCGGACGGCAATGTCGAACTCGTTCGCGTTCGGCGGGCACAACG
>JBOGTX010000497.1:0-7474 GCA_050695695.1 Chloroflexota bacterium | reverse complement strand
GGGGAGAGGCCGGGAGAGGGGTCTCCTCGACCTCGCACGCAGAACTTCGGGGTGCTCCATGCCTCGCCAAACTAGAGAAAGTCCAGGATCTGATCGAGGCGCTGAATTCGTCGGCGCCGGGGCGACGCGACCTTGGCGCGGTCAACCAGCAGGCAGGGCATGCCGACGGCACGCGCGCCGTCTCGGTCGCAGACCGGATCGTCGCCAACGTAGAGCGCTCGACCTGGCTCGACCCCGGCCAGTTCGAGCGCGAAGCGGAAGATCTCCGGCCGCGGCTTGCGGTAGCCCACCCGCGCCGAGGTGAGAATCAGGTCAAACCCGTCGGCGAGGTCGAAGAAGACCCACTCCTCGCCCAATCGCGAATCCGACAGGTGGCACCTCGGCTAAACGACCGAACCCTTCTCTAGAAATCATAGCACTGAACGCCCGCGGTATATAATGAGAACCGGAAGACTTGCGCTGTGAGTTAGGAGGCGTCGACCCGATGGCGACGAATCGATTACGCGCGCTGGCGGCGCGCGGTCAGAGCGTCTGGCAGGACAACATCACCCGAGGACAGCTCAAGGCGGGCGGCTTGACGAAGCTCGTTGACGAGGACGGTATTACCGGCGTCACGACGAACCCGTCGATCTTTCAGAAGGCGATTGGCGGCTCAGCCGACTACGACGAGGCGATCTCGCGGCTGGCTCGCGAAGGCAAGAGTGTCGCGACGATCGTCGACACCCTGATTATCGAGGACGTTCGGAGCGGCGCCGACGTCCTGCGGCCGGTCTGGGAACAGACCAATCGGCGCGATGGATTCGTCAGCATCGAAGTTGGCGCGGACCTGGCGCGGGATACCCGGGGAACGATCGCCGAGGCGCACCGTCTCTGGAACGCCGTCCAGCGGCCAAACGTGATGGTCAAGATTCCGGGAACCGTCGAAGGCGTGCCGGCGGTCAAGCAATGCCTGATCGATGGGCTGAACATCAACATCACGCTGCTCTTTTCGATCGACCACTACGAGGCGGTCGCCCAGGCGTTCCTCGAAGCGCTCGAGGAGCGGACCAGGCGCGGCCTGCCAATCGATCAGATCGCCTCGGTCGCCAGCTTCTTCGTCAGCCGGGTCGACACGATCGTCGACAAGGCAATCGACGAGAAGCTCAAGACGGCGACCGACGCGGCGACCCGCGAGAAGCTGAATCGACTGGTCGGCGCGATCGCCGTCGCCAACGCCAGGCTTGCCTACGCGCGTTTCGAGGAGCTGTTCGGCCCGTCGGACGCGCGCTACCAGAACCTGGCGGCGAAAGGCGGGCAGGTCCAGCGTCCGCTCTGGGCGAGCACGAGCATGAAGAATCCAGCGCGCCGCGACGTGCTCTACGTCGAGGAGCTGATCGGACCGTTCACCGTCAACACGATGCCGCCGGCCACGATCGATGCCTTCCGCGAGCACGGCGAGGTCCGCGGCGACACCGCGCGCGAAGACCTGGCCGGCGCGCGCCAGGCGGTCCAAACCCTCGCCGAGGTTGGCATCGACCTGGACGAGCTGACCACCCGCCTGGAAGTGGACGGCGTCAAACAGTTCGACGGCGCCTTCGCGACGCTGCTCGCCGAGGCAACCGGGAAGGCCGAGGCGCTGCACGCCACGGCGGTCCCGGAGGGCTAAGCACGGCGCCGCGTTCACGGTAGCTGGCTCGCCCGATCAGCGGTGAGCATCACCGCGGTAACTCCCGAAGCAGTCCGTCCAGGTCGAGGGGCCGCGTCGCCATGCTCAGGCTGCCATCCGGGCGGCGCGGCCACTGGCTCCGGTCGCGGTCGACGTAGATCTCGATGCCGTTGCCGTCGGGGTCGTGCAGGTAAATCGCCTCGGAGACTCCGTGATCCGCGGCGCCGTCGATCGCGACGCCATGATCGATCAAGCGCTTGAACGCCCTCGCCAATTCCTGACGGGTCGGGTAGAGGATCGCGAAGTGGTAGAGCCCGGTCGAGCCGGGCGGCGGGGGAGAGCCATTTTGGCTCTCCCAGACGTTCAGCCCGAGGTGGTGGTGATAACCACCCGCGGAGAGAAACGCCGCCTCTCGCCCAAAACGCTGGGTGAGCTCGAAGCCAAACGCGTCGCGATAGAAGCGAACCGCGCGGTCCAGGTCGGCAACCTTCAGGTGGACGTGACCGATCCGGGTATCGGGATGGACCGGTTGCTCGCCGGGGAGCTGACCCTGGGTCACGTCTTGCTCGGTTGGTATCGTCATTGACTTTCTCCTGCCGATCCTTCGGCTACTCGTGCCGCGAACGCGCGAGACGAATCAGCTCTGCTTGACGGATTCGACGTCCAGGGAGATCTTGACCTGATCGCTGACCAGCACGCCACCGGCCTCGAGCGGCGCGTTGTAGTTGAGCCCCCAGTCCTTGCGGTTGATCGTCGTCGTCGCGGTGAAGCCGGCACGAGTGCCTCCCCAGGGATCGGTACCGGTGCCAAGGTGCGATGCCTCGAGCGCGATCTCTTTGGTGACCCCGTGCATCGTCAGGTCGGCGACGACGTGGTAGGTGCCCTGGTGATTCGTCGGCTCGACCGACTTGCTGACCAGGGTCAACGTCGGATGGCTCGCGGCGTCGAAGAAGTCGGGCGAGCGCAGGTGATTGTCGCGGTTCTTGTCCCCGGTCGTGACGCTCGCCACGTCGGCGGTCGCGCGAACCGACGAGGCGGCGGGGTTTTCTGGGTCGAAAACGATCTCACCGGCCACGCCCGTGAACGTTCCCTTGACGGTGCTGAACATCATATGCTTGACCGAAAATTCGACGACGCTGTGGGCCGGGTCGATCTGGTAGGTCGCTTTGGTATCCGCTGGCATGCTTCGCTCCCCATCTCTGGTCAGAATCGCGACCACGCCCGCCACCGGCGAGATCCTTGCTAGGAGGACCGTAGTCGCTACGAAAACAATACTGATATTACTACGGAAAGTCAAGGATTGGTGATATACTGGGGTGAAGAGAGGCAGGCATGGTGGGCGACGAATTTTGTCCGGTGGCGGAGGCCGCGAAGCTCCTTGGCGATACCTGGCGGTTGCTGATCTTGCGCGATCTCGCGGCGGGGCCACGTCGTTTTATGGAGCTCGAGCACACCGTGACTGGGATCAGCCCGAGCACCCTGTCCTCGCGGCTGCGCGACCTCGAGCACGAGGGGATGGTCACCCGAACGAGCTACAATGAGATTCCACCGCGCGTCGAGTACGCGCTGCGCGAAAAAGGGCACGATGCGCTGGGAGTCATCGAGGCGCTCCGGGCGTATGGGGCCAAATGGCTGGCTCGGCATCCATGCTCAGCTCTTCAACCGCCCGTCGTGGAGGTTTCGGCGCGCGACGATTCCACCGACCAGGCTGGCTACCCCGACGGCGAGCAAGCCGGCGAGGACGCCGAGAGGAGCGCCACCGGTGGCCGGTAGACTCGCCGGCGTGGCTGCCTCGACCGACAAAGTGGCCGACGCCAGGGCCGCCAGCGGCGCCAGGTCGGGCTGGCGCGCGCAGCCGCCGACGACGAGCTGATAGCTTCCGCTGACGAAATCGGCCGGCACCGCGACGCTGGTTTGCCCCGCGCCATTCGCGCCGACCACCACCTGCCCCACCCGTGGCCGGAACGCGGGTGAACGCCCGAGCTCGACGTTCCGTCCCGGCCCGAGCAAACCAACGCAGAGGATCGCGTTCCGGTGATTGGGCGCGGTAAACCCGGACACCGTCACCTGGACGGACTGCCCCGGCCGCGCGGTGGTGGGTGAGATCGTTACCGCCGGGTTTTCCTGGCTGGCCGGGGCGGCGAGCGCCGCGGCCGGCGCGAGCAGGACACTCAGGACGAACACCAGCCACCCGGCCTGCTTGATCCACATGGTGCCTCCGATATAGTTTCGGGCCATCATGAAGCATCCTGAATCTTGCTCGTTGCGGCGAGGAGACCTCTCTCCCAGCCTCTTCTCTACCCCCTGACCCCCTTATCCAGGGGGACCCGTCGGTGCGGGGCGAGGAGCTACCAAGAGAGATCCTCCCTTGGTCGTTCCCGCTCTCCCCGCGCCCGGCGTGTGAACGCCTCGGCGTCTGGGATGAAGAGCGGGACAGGGTGAGAGAGGTTCCCGCGGCCCGCCGGCCAGATCTGCGGGAGACTCCATGATGGCCCGCTTTTCTTAGCCGACGGCCTGCCAGCGAAGGAGATCACGAGTGTCCAGGAACGGCTTCACCTGACCCAGAAACGTGGGCAGAAGCTGGTCGGGCGAGAGCGCGCTCGTATCGATCCGCAGCTTGCGCTCGATCCAGGACCCGCGATACTCGGCCTCGAACTCGCGGCTCACCGCTTCGACGTCCTCGGCGGGCACGACTGGATACTGGTGCGGCGACGCTGCCATGCGTTGACGAGTCACCTCCGGCGACGCGGTCAGGAGCAGAAGAATCGTGTCCGAGGGCAGGTGGGTCTCGATCTTCCGCTGGTAGGGCGGCCAGGCGTGACCGGGGTAATAGTAGCGCGGCCCGTAGATCGCCTCCTCGACGTGGAAGCCCGCCAGCAGCACGTCGGAGTGATTGGCGATCACGTCGAGATGATAGTAGATCTGGAAGCGCTGAAAGCGCTCCTTGACCGTCGGCGGGATGGCGAGCATCGCCTGCTGATCCTCGGGACTCAAAAAATACTGATCGGGAATGCTGAAGTGGTCGTCGAGGTGAAAGTGAATGCCGCGCGCCTCTCCCCAGGCATACAGCGCGTCCACCAGGGTGGTTTTTCCTACGTATTCGGAGCCGATCAGGACGAGTCGCATCGGTGCTCTCCTCGAAGAATCTAGCCCAGGCTGGCCGGTCACGATCTTCCCATGTTGGAGCGGATCGGTCAATCGTCCCTCTCGTCATCCTCCGCCTCCCACTGCTCTGCTGCCTCGGCCATGGGATCGCGATAGTACCCCTCGCCGTAGCGGTCCCAGAGGTCCGCGGCGAGCGCGACCGGATCGGCCCTGACCCCCTGTCGGGCGAAATAGTCGCAGACGCGCTTAACGTCCCGCTGGAGGATGACCTGAGCGTTGCGATTGGCGTGAACGCTGGTCGCCTGAGGAAAGTCGATCAGGGTGATCCGCCCTTCCCAATAGAGAATGTTGTAGGCCGAGAGGTCGCCGTGGACCAGGCCGTGCTGGAGCAGGAGCTCGACGTTGCGCATCACTTCGGCGAACTGCCGGCCTGCCTCGCGCCGACCGAGCGAGATCTCCCGGAGCGGCGGCGCGGCCAGGCGGGCGTTGCCCTGGTATCCCATGAGCAGTCCGTTTTCGTTCGCCCCGAACGGTCGGGGCACCGCTCCGCCGGCCTGGTGAATTTGCCCGAGGGTCAGGTACTCGTACATCAGCCACGAGGTGTGCTGGATTTGCGCGCCGAACTCGGTCTTCTTGCCGAGGGCGCGCATGATCCGCTGGTCGGTGGCCTTCGCCGGGCGACCGTCGGCGGTCAGGACCGGTCGGCCCTCGCGGTAGAGCTGGTCGTTGGCCAGGTTCCGGAACTGGCGGGGACGGTAGACCTTGGCCGCCAGCAGCTCGGCGCCGGTGCGAGGATGGGCGCGGCAGCGGTAGACGTTGGCCTCCTTGCCGCCCTTCACCTGGGCGAGCACGTCGACGATCAGCTCCTGATCGTAGAACGAGCGCAGCGAGGCGCGCAGCCAGACCGCCTCGAAGCGGGCGGGCTGATAGGTCATCGGGTAACTCGCCTCCGCCCCTTCGCCGACGTCGTTGAGGATTCGGCCGTGGCCGTCCTCGGAGGAATCTCGAAACGCCAGGCGGCGGTTGCGGCGGGCGCGCTTCTCCGCCGCGGTCAGGCGGAAGCGGGGCGCGACGTTCCGCTCGCTGTCGTCATCTTCTTCGGCGAGCGCTGGTTCGGCCCCGAGGGCAAGGCGGTCGTGATCGTTGATCTCTTGAGCGGACAACCGTGGTCTCCTCACCGTTCATTGCTTTGGATTCGCGCGCTGCCCCTCGACCAGGTCGGTCGGTCGCGCGCCAGGGCGCGGACACGCCGCGGCGCGGTCGAGGGGGTATGGTGAGTCGAGACGTCTCGGGGTGCGCTCCGAGGATCGATGCCGAGAAGGCGAGGCTAGGGCAGGCGCCCTTAGGAGACCGAGACCTCGGAGTGCGCCCGCGACGGCTCGACGATGGCCTCAACGTGATTTGCCATGTGTGCACACTCCTATCCGCGCGGATCACTCCGGCGCGATCGAGATTCAGTCACGACGATTGTACCAGTCCCGTCAGGTCCGGGTCAACGTCGACCCGCCAGCCGCCAGCCGAGGTTTGCCAGGCGCGACGGGGCCTCACGAAGCTCCGCTGAAAAGGCCAAAGACGAGCGACACGCCAATCAGGATCATCGTCGCGCTTCCAAGGTAGGTGAGAAGTGGGGTGTAACGACGGACGCGCTTCAAGACCGGCCGGCTCCGATCCGCCATGAGACCAACCAGCAGAAACGGCACTCCCAGGCCGAGCGCGAAGGTGAGCATAACGCCCATTCCCTGGAGCAGCGCCAGCGACGAAACGCCGGTCAGTACGAGGATCGCGCCGAGAATCGGGCCAATGCAGGCCGACCAGCTCGCCCCGAAGGCCAGACCGATGAGTCCGGAACGCCACCATGCCGATCGCCTCGGCTTGACGTCGATGCGGTGCTCCCCGGACAACCACGGAACCGGCAGCAGACCGGAAAACGCGATGCCGAAGAGAATGAGAAGCAGCCCACCAACGCGCTCCAGTGTCGATTGGTACGCGCTCAGGGCGCCGCCAAACACCGCCGCGGCGGCGCCCAGCAGGGTGTACAGCAGAACGAAGCCCAGCACGAACCAGAGAGCCTGGCGAGCGGTCCGCCAGCGCGCGATTGGCTGGCCCCACGGAGGCGCGGAGCCCTCGTCGGACAGGTAGGCCAGATAGCCTGGCACCAGTGGCAGAACGCAAGGCGCGAGAAACGATAGGACGCCCGCTCCGAACACCGCGAGCAGACTCAGCGACGTCACCGGAAGCATCGTCTTCCTCCTCGATCAGCCCGAACCACTCGTGGCGCTATCGGACGCACTCGATGACGTAGACAAACACGCTCCCCGATAGGAGCACGCCCGACGCGATGGCAAGCGCCCGATACTTCAGGCGCTTGCCGGTCTCTCGGATGACCA
Source organism: Chloroflexota bacterium (assembly GCA_050695695.1). GTDB lineage: Bacteria > Chloroflexota > UBA6077 > FW602-bin22 > CADDYW01 > JAJPKB01. The sequence continues at coordinate 337 of JBOGTX010000497.1, read as the reverse complement.
CGTCGTACTCGCGCGCCAGACTGATGACCGCGTCGCCGACGACGGCGAGCCAGAAGTCGGCAGCGACCTTACCACGGGTGTCCCGAGCATCGCGATAGCTATCACGGAACGCCTGCAATATCAGCGGACCGTAAGCGCGTCGATGCTCTGATGGGTACAGGCGTAGCCACCGAGCGTACAGTCGCTCAGCTCGTGATGGCTTCTCCGGTCGAGCGATCCGGGTCATCCGCATCCCTCCAGGTGGGGATCTGGGAAGAGATGACGCTGGTTGGCCAGGGCGACGACCTGATCAAAGCGCTGGAGCTCGGCAAGCAAGGCGCGCCGGCCCAGGTCGGTC
>JBOGTX010000496.1:0-3311 GCA_050695695.1 Chloroflexota bacterium | reverse complement strand
GCCGCATGCTGGCCCAGGGGCTCACCACGCCCCTGCACCTTGGCTCGTTCCCCGACGCGATGCGTCATCTGGTCGAGCGATACCGCGACCGGATGCGGCCGGGGGACGTGTTCACCCTGAACGATCCGTACGGCGCCGGGGGCATGCACCTGCCCGACATCTACGTGATCCAACCGGTCTTCTTCGAGGGCGCGGTCGAAGGATTCGCCGCGACGCTGGCGCACCACACCGACGTCGGCGGCTTGACGCCGGGAAGCAACACGATCCACTCTACCGAGATCTATCAGGAGGGCCTGCGGATTCCGCTGCTCAAGCTCTACGATCGCGGCGAGCCGAACGAGACGTTGTTCCAGATCATCGAGAAGAACGTCCGCGTTCCGATCAAGGTCCTGGGCGACCTTCGGGCGCAGGTCGCCGCCTGCCACATCGGCGAGACGTCGTTCGTCCCACTGCTCGGGCGCTATGGCACGGTCACGCTGCGCCGTTATCTGGCGGAGCTGCTCGATTACGCCGAACGGCGGATGCGCGCGGAGATTCGCTCGGTCCCGGATGGCCGGTACGAGTTCACCGATTACATCGATGGCCTTGGCGAGAACCCCGAGCCAATCGTGTTCCAGGTGGCCCTGACCGTGGCGAACGACGAGATTCTGGTCGACTGGACCGGGACCTCGCCCCAGGTGAAGGCCGGCATCAACAGCCCGATTCCGTTCACCCGCTCGGCGACCTACGTCGCGTTGCGCTCGGCGATCGCGCCGGATCTCCCGAACAGCGAGGGGGCCATGCGCCCGATCACCGTTCAGGCGCCGCTCGGCTCGATCGTCAATCCGCGGCCGCCAGGGGCGTGTGGCGCCCGTGGGATCACCGGCTTTCGGATGATCGACACCGTGCTCGGGGCGCTGGCGCGGGCGATTCCGGACCGCATTCCGGCGGCCGGTGAGGGCGGCTCATCGCTGCCCAGCATCGGCGGCTACCAGGACGGAACGCCTTTTCTCCACGTCGAGACGATCCTCGGAAGCTGGGGCGGCCGGCCAACCCACGACGGGTCCGAGGGCATCTCCAATCCGGGCGCCAATCAGTCGAACCAGCCGATCGAGCTGATCGAGGCCGAGCTGCCGCTGCGGGCGCGCCAGTACGCCCTGGTTCCGGATTCAGGGGGCGCCGGCAAGTTTCGGGGTGGCCTCGGCCTGGTGCGCGAATTCGAGCTCCTGGCCGAAGAAGCGAGCCTGACCATGCGCTCCGATCGCCGCCGGCACCGCCCCTACGGTCTCCACGGCGGGCAGCCCGGCGGCCCATCCAGCAACGTCCTCAATCCCGGGCCGGGGCAGCGCGTGCTGCCAACCCTGCCCATGGAGAGCATCGCGCTCAAGAAGGGCGACGTCTTCCGGCACACCCTGGCCGGCGGGGGCGGCTTCGGCGATCCGTTCGAGCGCGATCCCGACCGGGTGCGCGAGGACGTGCTGGACGAGAAGATCAGCATCGAAGCGGCGCGCTGGAACTACGGCGTGGTGATCGACCCGGAGACCCTGGCGCTCGATCGCGCGGCGACCCGGGAAGCCCGGCCGGCGCACTCAGGGCGTCGCTAGGTGGCAGGCAACCCACTGGTCGGGAACGATCTCTCGCCACTCCGGCGCTTCGACGTCGCAGAGCCCCGGGCGGGCAACCGGGCAGCGGGTGTGGAACGCGCATCCCGATGGTGGATTGGCCGGACTCGGTGCGTCGCCCACCAGGATGACGCGCTCGCGCTGGCGCTCCAACCGGGGGCTCGGAATGGGCACCGCCGAGAGCAGCGCTCGGGTATAGGGGTGCTTCGGGTTCGCGTAGAGTGCGTCGCGGTTGGCCAGCTCGACAACCCTCCCCAGGTACATCACCGCGACCCGATCGGAGATGTGGCGAACCACCGCGAGGTCGTGGGCGATGAAAAGATAGGTGAGAGCGAACTGCTGCTGGAGCGATTGGAGCAGGTTCAAAATCTGGGCCCGAATCGAGACGTCCAGGGCCGAAACCGGCTCATCGCAGACGATGAAGTCCGGATTGACCGCAAGCGCCCGGGCGATGCCGATGCGCTGGCGCTGCCCGCCGGAGAACTCGTGAGGATACCGGCTCACGAAAGATGGATTCAAACCGACGATCCGGAAGAGCTCCTGAACCCGCGTGCTTGCCTCGTGGCCGCGTGCCAGGTGATGAATCGCCAGGCCCTCGGCGACGATGTCGCCGGCGGTCCGCCGCGGGTTCAGGCTGGCGTAGGGATCCTGAAAGATCATCTGGAGCCGACGGCGCGTCCGTCGGAGGTCGTCGCCGGCGAGGCGCGAAAGCTCCCGCCCATCGAACCAGACCTGGCCGTCGGTTGGCCGCTCCAACTGAAGAATCGTCCGGCCGGTGGTCGACTTGCCGCAACCGGATTCCCCGACCAGGCCAAGGGTCTCGCCGCGCTTGATCCTCAGATCGATCCCGTCGACCGCCTTGACGAAGCCGACTTGCCGCTGCAAGAGAACCCCGCGGCTGATCGGAAAGTACTTCTTCAGTCCCTGAACGTCGAGCAACGGGCGCTCACCCGGCCCCGATTGAACCGACACGGCAGCCTCGATGATTGGTCAACGGATTTCGGCGTTACGGTAGCAGACCGGACGGCACGACGTCAAAGCGGTGACTTCGGGGAGCCAGACCACGTCGCGCCGACGCGGGTCTACCCGGGGAGCGATCGTGGGAGGCCGAAGCGCGGCAGGACACTGTTTTCGAACCTGGTCAGTCCGCGGATGCGGTTTCCGGCCAGGGTCAGGACCAGAAGCCCTGCCGCGTGGCGAACGCCACCGGCGGAATCTCGCAGATACGAACCAAAGGCAAGCTGGCCGTTGGCTCGGGTCGGCACCAGGTCGTAGGTGCGGCCGGGCCGGAACATCACCGTCGCGATGAACCGGGCGGCGAGCTCGCGGCCGTGATATTCGAAGGGGACCGGCGGCATGGATATCACGACGTCATCAGTTAGCAGGGTGACGAGGGCCTCGACATCCCCGTCCTGATAAGCCTGCGCGAGGCGCGCCACCAGCGCTTGCTCGGCCAGCGAGCCCGCCGAGGGAGCAGGTTCCCGGTCCGTCTGGTAGCGGCGAAGCGACGCGCGGGCCCGTTTGAGGGCGCTCGTGACTGACTCGACGGTGGCCTCGATCATCTCGGCGACCTCCGTGGCGTGGTAGCCGAGCACGTCGCGCAAGATCAAGGCGGCTCGCTGTCGGGGCGGAAGAAGCTGGAGGGCGATCACGAACGCCAGCGAGATGGCCTCGGTGAGCTCATACCGGGCCTCCGGTCCCGGCGGTGGA
>JBOGTX010000495.1:0-1978 GCA_050695695.1 Chloroflexota bacterium | reverse complement strand
AGTCAGCAGTTCGAAGGTGTGCGTGGGCTCAGTCACGCGCCGGCGGCCGGCGTCGCTGGTTACAACGACAGCTCGGCGGGCGGGCCGGGCGTCTGGGGGGAAGCCAGCAAGAGCGGTGGCGAGGGTGTGCACGGGATCAGCCACACTGCCTTCGCCGGCGTCGGCGGCTATAACGACAATGCTCAGGGTGGTCCGGGTCTCTGGGGCGCGAGCGTGAATGGCGAGGCCGTTCACGGCGAGACGAACTCGGCCACCTTCGCCGCCGTCGCGGGCATCGAGCTGAACGCCGGCAGCAACGTTGCCGCCGTGTACGGCGAGCAACGGGGCGGCGGGCCGGGGTTGTACGGCATCGCCAAGGGCAACGGGGCCGGGGTCTTCGGGACGTCCGCGAATGGTGAAGGAGTGCATGGCGAGACCGACTCGGCTACCTTCGCCGCCGTCGCGGGCATAACTCTGAACCCAAACGGTACCGGCGCGGGGCTCTATGGCGAAAGCCGAGGCCAGGGACCGGCCGGTTTTTTCAAGGGCAATGTTGCCGTGACCGGCGACATCTTCTTGACCGGTGCCGACTGCGCGGAGGATTTCGACACCGACGCGCTCGTGGACGTCGAACCAGGGACCGTTATGGTGATCGGCCAGGATAGCGCTCTGCGTCCAAGTCAGGAGGCCTACGACCGGCGAGTCGCCGGGGTGGTCTCGGGCGGAGGTGACTACCAGCCCGGAATCGTGCTGGACCGGCGCGACCGAGCGCGGAACCGCCGGTCCATCGCGTTGCTCGGTAAGGTGTACTGTAAGGTGGATGCGACCCACGAGCCGATCGCCGTCGGGGATTTGCTGACAACGTCTTCGACGCCTGGACACGCGATGAAAGCGTCGGACCCGACAAAAGCGTTTGGAGCCGTGATCGGGAAGGCGCTGCGTTCCGCCGTATCCGGGCGCGGCCTCATTCCGATTCTGATCGCTCTGCAATGAGATCGGAGCTGGCGTGCTCCTCGGGATCGCTCTACCACCGGGGAGTAGCGAGCGATCGGGCGCATTGCCATCAGCGGGAGCTCGTCAACGTTGGGCGGAGTAGTTCGCCAGGAAAGACGGACTCTCCACCCGAGAATGGAGTTACGAGATATGGTCATCGCGGCAATTGGCACCGCCGTCGGGGAGGGGCTTGGCCAGGTCGTCAAGGATGCCATCAAGGCCGTGGAAGGCGCTCTGACGGAAGGACGTTCCGTCGTCTGTATCGTCGCGAATCACACGACGCAACAACTGGAAGTCCTATCTAGCGAACATTCGCATGGCGGCTTCGCGGTTCCTCCCAGGGCGATTCCAGGCGGTGACGCGCTCGTCTTCGGCTCTCAAAGCACGGGGGTCCTCACCGGCACCGAGGGTAGCGTGACCTTTGGGGGTGATCGTGTTATCTTCTGGGTCGCGTGGGACAACCCATGGTTAGGCGCGAACAGCTCCGGCGCCGGCCTTGGAGGCCGGCTGACCGGCCGCTATCATTATGACAATTTTACTGGCACGGGAAACGTCAACGCGCAAATGATCTATGAAATCTTCCCGACCCCCGGTCCTTACAGCGTACGGACCTTCCTGTCAGAGCAACACGCTGACCCTACGAAAGGTCTACGGGCGGTGCTCCCGGGAGGCTCGGGGAGTGTGCGAGCAGCGATGCAGGTTTGACCGCCCCTCGCAGCCAGGAGCGGCAGGCGGCTCCAGTATTTGGCGGGAGAAGAGAGGAAAGTGTCGCGCGAGGAGCGACCACCCTGGAAGCAGGGGGCATTCATCCGCTCGCGCGAGCGGTCGCCCGCGCGTTCACTCCGGCAAAGCCGTGGTACTCCCCGCGGGTCGCGCTGAGCCGGCGCAGGTGGATCCGATGGGCGACGGTCTCCGGCGCCTCGGGCAAGACGACCGTGAGAATCCCGTTATTGTAGGTGACGTTGGCGCGACTCCCGTCGACCGGAAACGGTAGCTTGACCGCCCG
>JBOGTX010000494.1:0-4180 GCA_050695695.1 Chloroflexota bacterium | reverse complement strand
CTCCGGGCCGGTCGCGCGCCTGGCCGGGCTGAACCTTTCGGTGACCACGGTCCGCCGCCAGAAGCTGACCATCGTCGACGTTCCGGAGATCCTCGCCAACGCGCCCTTCGTCATCGACGAGGACAATGGCGCGCACTGGCGCCCCGCCCCCAATGGAGCGCAGCTCGTCTTCACCGATCCGACCACTCCGCCGACCGACCCCGCGTGGGACGTGCCGGTTAGCCATGACTTCGCGTTCGAGCTGCTGGATCCGTCGAGCGAGCACAACGTCGCGCGGGCCTGCCCGTTCTGGCGAAGCGTCTGGGAACGGGGCAGCGATCACTGGCTCCCGCAGGCGGGCCAGTACACCTACACCCACGATCACAAGCCGTTCCTCGGTCCCACGGGCGTTCCCGGCCTCAACCTCAACCTGGGCTACAGCGGCCACGGCGTCATGGGCAGCGCGGGAGGAAGCAGGCGGGTCGTGGATCTCCTGCTCGGGAAGCTGAGCCCGGCGGACAATCCGTTCCGGGTGGATCGCCCGATCGCATCGCGCGCCTTCGATGTCATCTAAGCATCCGGGATTAGAGCCCGACCGCCTGATGCATCAGTCCGCCGTCCACGAAGACGGTCGTCCCGGTCAGGTAATCGGCCGACGACGAGGCGAGGAAAGCGACGACCCGCGCGATTTCCTCGGGCGCGGCGAGACGCCCCCAGGGAATCTGGGCTTTGAGCCGATCGAGCAGGCCCGAGCTCGCCAGCACGTCTTGATTGATCGGCGTGGCGACCGCGCCGGGACCGACGCCAATGACGTTGATCTGGTGGGGAGCCAGCTCGAGTGCCAGGGTTCGGGTCAGCATGCGAATCGCGCCTTTGGAGGCACAGTACGGGCTGTTGCCCGGCATCGGCAGGTCTTCGTGGATCGACGAGATGTTAATGATCTTTCCCCCGTGACCCTGGCGGACCATCGCCCGCGCCGCGGCCTGGGCGCACAGGAAGGTGCCCTTCAGGTTGACCGCGATGACCCGATCGAAGTCGTGCTCGGCGACGTCGAGGAAGGGTGTCTTCTTCTCGATGCCGGCGTTGTTCACCATAATGTCGAGTCGACCAAGGCGCTCGACCGTCGTCTCGACCATGCCGGTCACCTGCTGGGCGTTCGAGACGTCGCCGGGCGCCGCGATCGCCTTTCGTCCGAGGCCGGCGATCGCCCGGACCACCGCCTCGACCTCCGGGTTATCGGTCAGATCGTTGATCGCGACGTCCGCGCCCTGGCGGGCGAGCTCCTGGGCAATCGCGTGGCCGATGCCGCTTCGGGCGCCGGTGACCAGCGCGACCCGTCCTTCGAGTGGCAGCGCCATCCTTCGTCCCCTTTCTACTCCCACTCGGTGTGGAAGGTGCCAGCCCGATCGATGCGCTGGTAGGTGTGGGCGCCGAAGAAGTCTCGCTGCGCCTGGACCAGATTGACCGGCAGCCGCGCCCGTCGGTAGCTGTCGAAGTAGGCCAGCGACGCGCTGAAGGCCGGAGCGGGAATCCCGAAGCCGATCGCCTGCTGAACGACCTGGCGGATACTCGCCTGCCGACGGTTCACCACTCCCCCGACCTCCGGGTCCAGTAGCAGGTTCACCAGGTCAGGGCTGCCCCGGAACGCCGCCTGGATCGGGTCGAGCAGCTTCGCCCGGATGATGCAGCCGCCCTTCCAGATTCGCGCGATCTCCGCGAGGTTCAGGTCGTAGCCGTAGTCGGCCGAGGCCGTCCGGAGCAAGGACATCGCCTGCGCGTACGAGATGATCATACCGGTGTAGAGCGCGTCGCGCACGACCTCGACGAATGACGCGTCCAGGCGCGACGTGACGCTCGGGCCGGTCAGGAACTCCGCCGCCTTCACCCGCTCGGCCTTGAGCGCCGAGATGTTGCGCCCCCAGAGCGCGGCGTCGATGTTCGGGATCGGAATTCCCAGGTCCGGCGCGTCCTGGGACGTCCACTTGCCGGTCCCCTTTTGTCCCGCCTGGTCGAGGATCAGGTCGACCAGCGGCTGCCGGGTGTCGGGATCGACGTAGGCCAGGACCTTCTGGGTAATCTCGATCTGGTAGGAGCTGAGCTCGCCTTCGTTCCACTGCCCGAAAACGTCGGCCAGCTCGCCCGCGGCAAGCCCTCGGGCGCCGCGCAGGATGTCGTAGGCCTCCGCGATCAGTTGCATCACCGCGTACTCGCAGCCATTGTGGACCATTTTCACGTAGTGGCCGGCCGAGCCCGGTCCCATGTAAGCGCAGCAAGGCCCATCGGCCACCTGGGCGGCGATCGTCGTCAAGATCGGCTCGACCAGGGGATAGGCCGCCCGGGTCCCGCCCGGCATGATGCAGGGGCCATTCAGCGCGCCGGCCTCGCCACCGCTGACGCCAACCCCGAAATAGTGGAAGCCCGCGGCCTCCATGTCCTTGCTTCGACGGTTGGTGTCTTTGTAGAACGAGTTGCCGCCGTCCATCACGACGTCGCCGGGCGCCAGCAGCGGCCGGAGCTGTCCGAGGACCGCGTCGACCGGCGCCCCGGCCTGCACCATCAAGAAAATCCGTCGGGGCCGGGCCAGCGAGCCGACGAACTCGGCGATGTCGTACGTCGGGTGAAGCTGCTTGCCACCGGCGCGCCCTTCGACTAACCGACGAGTGCGCTCCGCGGTTCGATTGTAGACCGAGACGCTGAACCCGTGGTGCTCCATGTTCAGCGCCAGGTTTTCGCCCATGACCGCCAGGCCAATCAACCCGATCGCGCTCTGATCCATTCGTGCCGCCTCTCTCTGATGGCCTTCCAACCTGAGAAGGAAAGTGTGACTGTCGTCCAGAATCGAGTTACAGTATAACACCGCTCGCCCGGCGCGCCCGGGCACCGAGGAAGGTCGATCTCCGCGGCGTGCTTCAGCAGATCAGGGCTTGAAGACGGTGTCGTGCGGGCCTGATCCGGGCGGCGAGATGTCCGCCGAGGTTCGCATGGGTATCTCGGGCAGCCCGAAGACCTGGGCACCCGGCAGACTCAGGATGATCGACCGGGCCGGGGTGGCTCGCGGCAGGCAGATCGTCAGCTCGCCGTTCTGGTAGGTCACCTGGGCGAGCTCGGGACGGACCGCCCGCGGCAGGCGAATCTGGCGGTACCAGTCGCCCTCGTACACTTCGTGGGTCACCCGCTGCCGGGGCGTACTGGCCCCCTCGCGATGGGTGGCGATCGTGACGTTGCGTCCAGTCGCCCGAACGTCGATTTCTTCGGCGGTAAAGCCGGGTAGGTGAGACCGAACGACGATACGATCTTTCTCGACGTCGACGTCCACCGGTAGCTGGCGTCCCTGGATCTCGCCTTCCCAGTGGATCGGCTTCAGGCGGTTCCCGAAAGTCGTCCGTCTTCGACGCAGCGTCATGGTCCACCTCCGTTGCATTACGCTCGCTGGCGTTACGAAGGTTCCGCATTCGTTATGCCACCGAGCGCCGCCGGACGTTGACCAGCCGCTTATCGCGCGACGTCGCGCCCCGACCCCAGCGCCCGCGCTTCTTCCCAGGTGGGCAATCCCTCGACGTCGCCGCTGACGCTCATCGCCGCCGCGCCGACGGCTGCCCCGAGCCGCATCGACTCCGCGATGTCCCAGCCACGCAACTGACCGCTCAGGAAGCCGGCCGCGAAGCCATCGCCGGCGCCAACCGGGTCGACGACCCGCTCCAGGCGCAGCGCCGGAACCCGAATGATTCCGTCTTCGCTCAGGGCCAGCGCGCCCTCCGGTCCGAGCTTCACCAGCACCAGACGCGGGCCCAGTCGATGGATCTCCCGCGCGGCTCGCTCCGGATCCGCCTCACCAGTGAGCAGCTCGGCTTCGTCGGCGCCCGGAAGAACCAGGTCGCAGCGTGGCAACAATTGGCGCAGCGTTCGCCGGCAGGTCTCCTCATCCCAGAGCCGCAGCCGGACGTTGGGATCGAACGAGACGAGCGCGCCGGCCTGATGGGCCAGATCGATCGCCGCCAGCACGGTCTCATGGCAGGATGGGGAGAGCGCCGAGTTGATACCGCTGACGTGGAAATAGCGCGCGCCGGTAAAGTAGCTCGGATCGAGATCGTTGGGCGTGAGGTGGCTGGCCGCCGAGCCACGACGGTAGTAGATGACCCGCCGCGCGCCCAGCTCCCGCCGCTCTTTGAACGCGATGCCCGTCGGATGGTCGGCATCGAGG
>JBOGTX010000493.1:0-3261 GCA_050695695.1 Chloroflexota bacterium | reverse complement strand
TGTCGTCCATCCCCAGGTCCGCGATCAGCTGCTCGAAGTCACGCGCCCGTGGCGGCTCCTCGACCGGCTGGGTGGTGAACCAGAAGCGATCGCGAATGTATTCGGACGGTAGCCGCTTCAAGTACGGCACTTCGCTCTTCAGCAGGTGCCAGGCGCGGTCCAGGCGCCACATCAGCGGCGGGAGCCAGCCGAAGCCGCCCTCGATCAGCACGAACTGGAGGGTCGGAAACGTCTCGAAGACGCCCTCGCAGACCAGGCTCGTCACGACTTCCTGAAAGCTCTCGCCCTGGCCGGTGTGCATCTCGATGTAGTAGGACGGGTGGCCGCACCCCGAGCCCGGGTTGTTGCCCCAGGTGCCGAAGTGCATGCCGATCGGCAGGCCGTGGCGGACCGCCGCCTCGTAGATCGGCCAGTACTTGCGTCGCCCCAGCGGCTCGGCGGTGCGCGAGGTGAAGGAGACCTGGACGAAGCGCCGATCGTCCCCGAGCCGGTCGAGCTCGCGCACCGCGGCCGCCGGATACTCCAGCGGGATCTGGATCGTCCCGCGCAGGCGCGCATCGCACGCCAGCCACTCGGCGACCTGCCAGTCGTTGACCGCGCCGCAGAGCGCCGCGCCGTACTCCTCGTTCAACTGGCTGGCCGCGCCGGTGAACAGCGGATTGAGGATCGCATACGCCATCTGGTAGCGGTCGATCAGCTGCCTGGTCAGGAACGGGCGATCGGAGCCCGGGGTCAGCCCGGAGGGCGGCCAGGCGTCCAGCCGCATCGCCCTTGGATACGCCTGGGGGGCGAAGCGGCCGCCCGGGCCCCGCGGGCCGAACGTCTGGTGGTACTCGCGCCAGTGGTCGGACAGGTAGGGCGTGAGTGCCGCCGGCGAGGGCAGGTAATTGTGGACGTCGCAGTCGATGATGCCCGGCGGCGCCTCGCGCGCCTGGCTTGCTTGCCGCGCGGTCAGTACCATATGACCTTCCTCCGTTCCCGAGCGCGTCTTCACATCGCGGTTTGCACGCCGCGCCGGCGAGGTGCAGCCGGGCGCACCCCTATTCTACGCAGAACCGGATCGTCGGAGCAACCCCTGCGCGCCGAGCCACTCGCCGAAGAGGTCGATCCAGTGATCGGCAGGCAGCCCTTGCCGCCGCATGCCGAACCCATGGCCGCCTTGCGCGAAGACGTGCAGCTCGACCGGGCGACCGGCGTCGCGCCACTTCGTGTAGAGCGGCAGGCTGGTCCGCACCGCCATGTCATCGTCGCTCGCCAGGGCGAGAAACAGCGGCGGTGCGTTGGCGGGGACGGCGACGTCTTCCCACAGCGCCCCGTAGATCGGCGCCGCGAAGTCCAGCCGACCCGCGGCGTCGGGCTGGAGCGCGACCCCGCTCGTGACGGCGGCGCCGGCGGAGAAGCCGATCATCCCGACGCGGTCTGGGGCAACGCCCCATGCGGCGGCGCGCTCCCGCACGACCTGCACCGCCCGCTGACCATCGGCGATGGCCTGATGCCGCGCGGAGGCCATCAGCGCGCGCATCTTCTCAAGGTTGGCCATGTTTTCGCGGAACTGCGCCAGAAAGTCCTCGTCGCGCGCGGGCGTCGGGATGACCCGGTAGCGGAGCACGAACGCCGCGACCCCGCGCTCGACGAGCCACGACGCGACGTCGGTGCCCTCGTGCGCGATGGCCAGGAAGTGAAAGGCGCCCCCGGGACAGACGATCACCGCCGTCCCGGTGCTGGTCGAAGGACGAGGGAGATACGCGGTCAGGGTCGGCCGCGAGACGTTGCGAACGATCACGAGGTCTCGCGGAGGAAGCAATGATTCACGTTCCGGCGGGGCCGGCGCACTCGAACCGGGCGCGCCAGCGGGCCAGAGCGGAATGACCGGCGGTCGGGTCGAGTCAATCATCGCGGGTATCTCCTTCGGTCGCGAGCGTGATTCGGTGGCTCGCCCGACCCAGTATATCGCTCCGGGCGGTGATAGAATGAGCCAACTTTTGGTGAAACCGAGGTAGACATTGAGTGCAATTCAATTCGACCTGAAGCTGTCGCCCCAGAACGTCTCCTGGTCCGACTACCTGGCGACCGCGAAAACGGCCGACGAGCTGGCCTTCGGCACGTTCTGGGGATACGATCACCTCTATCCGATCGCCGGCGATCCAGAGGGGTCGGAGCACGAGTGCTACACGACGCTGGCCGCGCTCGCGGCGGCGACCCGGCGCGTGCGGATTGGCGCGCTCGTTTCCGGGGTCATGTATCGGAACCCGGCGCTGCAGATCAAGCTGGCGACCGAGATCGACGTGATCTCCAACGGGCGCTTCGATTTCGGGATCGGCGCCGCCTGGGCCGAGCGCGAGTTTCGCGCCTTCAACATTCCCTTTCCCGAGCCGAAAGTCCGCATCGCCACCCTGCGCGAGACCCTCGATCTCGCCAAGCTCGCCTGGAGCGGCGATCCGCGCCGGAAGGTTTCCTACTCCGGCACCTACGTCCAGGCGACCGACCTGTTCATCAACCCGCAGCCGGTCCAGCGTCCGCATCCCCCGATCGTCATCGGCGGCGCGGGTGAGCAGCTGACCCTGCGCGTCGTCGCCCGACACGCCGACGTCTGGCACGGCTTCGGCGATCCGGAGACGTTGACGCGGAAGATCGGCCTGATCGATCAGTACGCCCGCGGCTACGGTCGCGACCCGAGCCAGATCGTCAAATCGACCGACGCCTGGATCTGGGTCGGCGACCTCCCGGAGTGGGCCGTCGAGCGAATCTCTCAGCTCAACGGCCGGCCCCCGGCCCAGATTCGCGCCTCGATGCTCCAGGGCGATCCGACCTCAATCGAGCGCCGCCTGCGCGAACGGATCGATCTCGGAATCGGACGCTTCGTCATCCAGGCCGGCCATCCCTCCCTCGGGGATAACTGGCGGCGCATCTCCGAGGAGATCATTCCGCGTTTCGCGAATGGGTAGTTGCCAGTCGCGGAGGATTCCGTCGGGCCACTATAATAGGCCGCGTCGAATCAAGGACAGGCGCGCCCGCGGCCGGCGAGCGGACCGGACCGGCGGGGCGCCCAAGGAGTGAGTGGTGATCGAGAACACGATCCTCAAGAAGAACCGGCAGGGGCTCAAGGCGCTCGTCTTCGGCATGCCGTTTCCCTCGACCGAGCTGGTCGAGCTGGCGGCGCGGGCCGGCTTCGACGCGATCAATCTCGATGGCGAGCACGGCGTCTTCACCCCGGCGTCGGTCGATCTGATCTGTCGGGTTGCAAACGGGTATGGCATGTCG
>JBOGTX010000492.1:0-8531 GCA_050695695.1 Chloroflexota bacterium | reverse complement strand
GGTTCCGGCGCTTGCACCAGTTGAGCATTCTGAGATAGTTTCTAAGCTAGACTTTATCCATTTGCTCAAGCAGTTAAGCGAAGGGACTGATGATGCACGAACCCGCAACGCGCCAGGCCTTACCACCGCCTGCACTTCTCGCGCGGATGCGTTTTCGAATGTCGCCCTTCAGACCCGACATCACAAAAATCACAGGGTTCGTGAATTTCCGTATCGCCACGAGCCGAACCGCAGAGCCAAATGGACAAAGTCTAGCTAAGTTATGACAATCAATAGAAGCAAGCCGCGATCTCCGATACCCCCGCCTACGCGGCCACGTCAATCACGATGGCCCGGGGATGCTCCGCCTCTTCGGGAATCGGCGCATCGTCGGCGAGCATGCCCTCGAGGTGCAAGGCAATCGCTTCCCTGGCCCGCTCGATGCATTCTTCCACGGTCTCCCCTGCGTGAAGCAGCCCGGTAGAGTGGGAGCCGTCACCGCGTAGCCGCCATCCTCCGGCTCGGGATGCAGGATGATGGTGTACTGATACTCTTTCACAACCGCGATGGAGCGAATCTCCTCCGCCTTACGCCGCGACGTCGATCGTCACCGTTTGCGGGGGCAGGTCTTCCTCGGGAACCGGCTCGCCATGCGTCTCGGCCGACCGGATCCAGACCGCGATCGCGTCGCGCGCGTTGGCGATCGCTTCCTCCAGCGTCTCGCCCTCGGTAGTGAGACCCGGCAGCATCGGCACCCGCACCGTATAACCGCCTTCCTCCCGATCGGGAAGGAGCAACAGGGTATATCGCCTCATCGCAATCTCCTCAAGTCGTCCGGGGTCAGGCCGGCGTCATCCAGAATGCTCGCCAGCGTGCCGACCTTCAAGTCTGTCCCCTTGTGGTTCGGAACGATCAGCTTCCCCGGTCTGGTGGGATGACGCAAGCTGAGATGAGAACCGGACTGTTCGTCATCGTACCACCCGGCGCGGTGCAACACGCGCACCAACTCACGCGCGGTGATCCGCGGCAGCTTCGGACTCATCCGGAGGTCCCTTTCCGCGCCGGCCGTCCGCCCCGCGCCTCAGCCGCTCGCCCCGACCAATTCCAACCGATCAATCGTGACGTCGCCCCCCGCACCGACCAGCAGCGCGGCGAACAAATCCGCCTGCCCCTCGGCCTGATCGTAGCCCGCGAACGCTGGCCGCCGGCAAGGATAGAAGCCATCGCGCCAGGTGTGGTAGAGGGCGTGGGCGACATAGTGCGTCAGGGCAAGTTGGTGTTCCGCCATTCTAACAAGCGTCTCCGTGCTTGGAGCCGTGCAGTCCGGTACTATCGGGCTGACCTGGATAGGGATGGGAGTCCGGAGGGCAAGAATCTCCTCGGCCGGCGTTCCGAATGCCTCTTCGAGCTGGTAGCGCCCCAGTCGCCCCGTCGTTGACCGACCGGTCAAATAGTCGCTGGCCGAAGTCCGCGATCGACCGGTGTACTTCTGCACCTGCCGAAGAGTCCACTTCCATCAGCATTCGGGGCGCGCGTCTGGTTGGGGCTCTGGAAGCTGGCGCGGGCTTTCCGATTCGCCGATCGCGGCGGCGGCCTGGATGACGCCGTCCAGGTCGACCGACGGCGGTACCCAGCGGTGCTCGTCCACGAAGCGGGTCGCCGCGTCCACGATCTCGGCACTCTGCCGGCGTAGACGCCAGGCGCGCCGACGCGTCGCGTCGAGGTCAAGCCGGTCGACGAACCGCTGGTGGCGCAGGTCTTCCAGCACGCCCACCACCAGCGCGCGCTCGGACGGCGAGACCGTCGCGCTCGGACCGTAGACTCCCAGGGAACGGCCGATCAGCACGTCCTCGACGACCCAGCCCCGGTGGACCGACGGCACGTCGATGCTCCGCTCGTCGGCCTCGAACTGGCCAACCAGATCGCGCAGCAACAGGACCTGCAACCTTCCGACGGCGTCGCGCAGCCGAGCCTGCTGGACGTCTTGCGGGCCGTGCAGGACCCCGAGGCCCGGCGACGCACTATCTGCCCCCAATTCCCCCTCCTCGCCAGGTAGCGATCGATCACAATGGGCGCCGTTCGTTCCCAACATTGTACCATCTCTTGCTTCGGGTCGCCGGTCATGTGATATACTGCACGCCGATGGTCGGCCGGCCTGGCCGTTAGCCACGCGTTGGCGCGCTGCCCGGCGCCAGCAATTCTGCGCCCACAAGGGAGATCGTCGGTGAGCTTCGAAGACAAAACTATCGCCTGCCGAGACTGCGGCCAATCCTTCATCTGGACCGCGGGCGAGCAGGAGTTCTTTCAGAGCCGCGGGTTCGAGCACGAGCCGGCCCGCTGCCGAGACTGTCGAAACGCGCGCAAGAACGAGCGCAACCCGTCGGGCTCAAACGGCAGTACCGGATATGCCAGCGTTCGCCCACCGCGGGAGATGTTCCCGGCGGTTTGCGACGAGTGCGGAAAGCAGACCGAGGTTCCATTCCAGCCCACCAGCGGCAAGCCGCTCTATTGCTCCGATTGCTTCGAAAAGCGACGCGGCTACCGGGGCCGCGCCGTGCTGGGATAGCGCTGCCATGCGCATCGTCCAGTTCGTCGACCGCGCCCGCGGTGCCGCTCCGCGCGTTGGACGGATCGACGGCGATCGGGTGGTCGAGATCACGAATCCGGCCGCTGGCCTCACCACCGCCCTCGATTTGATCGCCTGGGCCGATCGCGAAGGCTCCAGCTTGACCGCCGCGGTTGGAGCCCTCGGAGGCCAGGGAGACAGCTATCCGCTCGCCGATCTCGATCGTCCGCCCTCCGACGCCTCGCCCTACCTGGACATGCCGCTCTTCCCCCCGGAGGTCTGGGGCTGCGGGGTGACCTATCGGAAGAGTGCCGAGTTTCGCGACGAGGAGACCGACCAGAAGCGCGGGATGTACGATCAGGTCTA
The DNA here is from genome assembly GCA_050695695.1 of Chloroflexota bacterium. Lineage (GTDB taxonomy): Bacteria > Chloroflexota > UBA6077 > FW602-bin22 > CADDYW01 > JAJPKB01. The sequence goes on along the minus strand of JBOGTX010000492.1, from coordinate 5,620 downwards.
CTCGGCGGCCCGTCCAGAGATCTTCTTCAAGGCGACCGCGGCGCGCTGCGTTGGCCCCCACGGCTCGATCGGCATTCGCTCCGACTCGACCTTCACCGCGCCGGAGCCCGAGCTGGCGATCGTCGTGGGAAGTCGGGGCGACATTCTTGGCTACACCGTCGCCGACGACGTATCCGCCTGGGATATCGAGCGCGAGAATCCGCTCTACCTGCCGCAATCGAAGATCTTTGACGGCTGCTGCGCGCTTGGGCCGGCGCTGGTCACGGCCGACGAGATCCCCGATCCGTATGGGCTGACCGTCCGGGCGCGAATCCGGCGCGAGGAACGGGTGATCTTCGAGGACAGCGTCGAGACCAGCCGGATCAAGCGTCGCCTCGAAGAGCTGGTCGAGTATCTCCGGCGCGATAACCCGATTCCGGCCGGCGCGGTCGTGCTGACCGGCACCGGTATCATCGTGTCGGCGGAGCACGCGCTGCGCGAGGGCGACCTGGTCGAGGTGGAGATTCCGGGCCTCGGGCGAATCCAGAACCCGGCCCGCCGCCTGGGCGGCTGACTGAAGCCTGAACCGTGAAACGTGAGCCGACCGCGCTCACGTTTCACGGTTCAGGCTTTCACCCCGCGATCGGGAATCTCCGGGTCCAGGCCAAGAATCTGTCGGGCGGATCGAATCTTCTCGTCGTCGGCCTGCCGAGCGGCTTCCTTCAACGCGATGGTTGGCCGGTGCAGGAGCTTCGCGACGATCGCCCGAGTCAACCGGTCCACCGTGTCGCGGTCGGCGTCCGAGAGATGACGGAGCTTTGCCAGGGCCTCGGCCAGCTCGTCCTGACGCGCCCGTTCCGCCTGATCGCGCAGGGCGACGACCGTCGGCACGACTCCCCTCGTCCGCCACCAATCGCCAAAGCGGGTAACCTCGGAGTCGATGATCGTCCGCACCCGGTGAATCTCTCCCTGTCGTCCTTCGCGATTCAGCTCACAGAGCGCCTTCAGATCGTCGATATCGTACAGGTGGACGCCGTCCAGGCCGCGAACGTCCGGATCCACGTCTCGGGGCACGGCGATGTCGATGATGAAGAGGGGCCGTCCGTCGCGGACGGCGATCGCCGGAATGAGATCCGCACGATCGAACACGTAGTCCGGGGAGTCGGTCGAGGTAATCACGATGTCCGAGGTCGCGAGCGCGGGGACGATACTCGCCAGCGCGATCGCCTCGGCGCCGAATCGATCGGCGAGGGCGCTGGCATTCGCCAGGGTCCGGTTCGCCACCGCGACGACCCCAACCCCGTGGCCTACCAGCGTCCGCACGGTGAGCTCGCCCATCTCGCCAGCCCCCACGACTAGCGCGCGACAGCCAACGAGGTTGCCAAAGACGCGTCGAGCGAGCTCGACCGCCGCGTAGCTCACCGTCACCGCGTGGCGACCGACGAAGGTCTCGGCGCGGGCGCGGCGCCCCACCCGAATCGCCTGCCGGAAGGCGTGCGACAACAGCGGGCTGGCGGTACCGTTGGCCTCCGCCGCGTCGAGCGCGGCGCGAACCTGGCCCAGGATCTGGGGCTCGCCCAGCACCATCGAGTCGAGTCCGGCCGTCACCGAACACAGGTGGCGAAACGCGCGCTCGCCGTCGAGCTCGTAGAGGTGCGGGCGGAAATCGGTCTCGAGCGCCGCGAAGCGGTGGTAAAGGAACTGAGCAGCACCACGGATTCGACCGGTTTCGTCGACCGCCTGATAGACCTCGGTGCGATTGCAGGTCGAGAGGACAACGCCGTGGCCAAGGTCGCGGAGCGCGGACTCGAGATCCCGCTCGCCGATCGTCATTTGTTCGCGGAGCTCGACTGGCGCGCTTCGGAAGCTCAATCCGACCACGGTCAGCATCGGTCAGCCCTCGCCCAAACACGCGACCCGCCGACCGCTACCAGGAACGTGAGGGTGAGAAGCGGAAGCTCGGTCCCGAAGTGGCCGCCAACTAGATCCAGCGGGCAGCGCTCGCGGACCAGAAACGCCGGGCAGTCGTTATCGCGCACCAAACTGAATGGTCCCCATCAACTCGATCGCGCTCGGGGAAACGTCGCCGCGCCGGCCTTTCCCAACCAACGATACTACGCTGAATCTGGGCCGTCAAGGAAAATGCAGTTTTGACACCGAATCCGGGGGTGTGCTATAGTGGCGGCGCCGCGGGGTCTCTGCATGGAGGACGGGCAGATCTACTCGTTGCCTGGTTTGCCCCTGGCTGGAGGGTGGAGAATGCGACGAGGACATTTCGAGCGGGACGCCAATTCGGGAGATCGATCAGTCTATCGTCTTCGCTGGGCCCCGGAGGATCAGCTCGACGAGCACGAGCGCAACTACGCCCAATTCGTGAGATATCTGATCGCGGTCGGTCGGCTAACGGAGTTGACCGAACCGGCGTGCCAGTAAGGACTGTCCGCCGGATGCTGGCTCAGCCCGCGGGTGTTTACTGCTTCGCCTTGGAGTGGCGACTGACCCACTTGCTGGCGGTGCTGGCGCTCAGGGGAACGTCTTTCTCGGCCTGACACTTGACGCAGTGGTGGTGGTAGTGGCACACCCCTTCGATCCGAACCGAAGTAACCTCCCAGTGATGTGGGGGGCAGACAGGCGCCTGAGTCGTCTGCGACATCGCGTTCTCCTTCCAGCCTGCTCGATACATCAATCACCAACGTTGACAACTAGGCACAAAAAAAGGGGGGCGAACGTTTCCGTCTCCCTCCTCTTCTCGGTGCGATTCGCCCCGACGAGCGGGATTGTGATCATCAAGCGGTTCATCTGTCGATTCCCGCGCGCCGACGTTTGGAATTTTAACACAAAATTCATGCCACGTCAATACAGATAATTGTGCAACCTGCGCAGAATATCCGACTAAATTCGATGCGAACCCGCGATTTCGACTACGTTCTGCCGCCCGAGCTGATCGCCCAGAGCCCCCTGGCGAATCGCGATCAGTGCCGGCTGCTCGTCTTGAATCGCCAATCTGGCACAATCGATCACCGCCGGTTCGACGAGCTTCCCCGCCTCCTCCAGCCGGGCGATCTGCTCGTCCTGAACGATTCGCGGGTCATTCCGGCCCGCCTCTTTGGCCACAAGGTCACCGGTGGACGGGTGGAAGTCCTGCTGACCCGGCGGGCCGCTCCCGACCGCTGGCTGGCCCTCTCGCATCCCGGTCTGCGTGAGGGGCAGCTGGTTCATTTTCCCGAGGGGCTCGCGGCAACCGCCGAGGGTGCCGACGCGGATGGCCAGCAGTCGCTGCGCTTCAACCTGGCCGGCGCCGACCTCGACGCCGCCGTCCACCGAGTCGGCGTGATGCCAACGCCGCCGTATGTCAAACAGCGCCTGGATCGTCCCGAGGATTACCAGACGGTGTACGCGCGGCGCGAAGGATCGATCGCCGCCCCGACCGCCGGCTTGCACTTCAGCGTAGCGCTGCTGGACACGCTTGCCAACCGCGGCGTCGAGCTGGCCTTCCTGACGCTGCACGTCGGCATCGGGACGTTTCGACCGGTGAAGGCCGACGACGTGTCTCGCCACCACATGCACGCCGAATGGTACAGCTTGACCCCGCCGGTGGCGGAGCAGGTCAATCGCGCTCGACGCGAGGGGAGACGCGTCATCGCGGTGGGAACCACCGTGGTTCGAACGCTCGAAAGCGCGGCCGATCCCACTGGGAGCGTCCAGCCCTTCGAAGGCGAGACCTCGCTCTTCATTGTGCCCGGTCACGCCTTTCAGGTCGTCGACGCGATGATCACGAACTTCCACCTGCCCCGGTCGACCCTCCTGATGCTCGTGTCGGCGTTCGCCGGCCGCGAGCCCATCCTCGCCGCCTATCGGGAAGCGGTCGCCCAGCGCTACCGGTTCTACAGCTTCGGCGACGCGATGCTGATCGCTGATTAATGCGCCGAACGGCCCGAGAGGTGAGCGAGCAGCGCGTCGAGCGGCAGGCAGTTCAAGACGTGCCGCGGCTCGATCCAGCCGCGACGGGCGGTGGCGACTCCATACGGCAGTAGATCGAAGTTGCCGGGCTCGTGGGCATCGGTGTCGATCGTCAGCCAGACCCCCTTTTCGGCCGCGCGCCGGGCGTGGACGTCGTCGAGGTCGAGCCGCAGCGGGTTCGCGTTGATTTCCAGTGCCGTTCCACTGGCCGCGCAGGCGTCGATCAGCGCTTCCAGGTCGACCTCGTACGGCTCTCTCCGCCCGATCAGTCTCCCACTTGGGTGTCCGATCACGTCGACGTTGGGATTTCGGGCCGCGCCGATCAGCCGCGCGGTCATCCGCTCGCGCGACTGGCCAAAGCCGCTGTGGACCGACGCGACGACAATGTCCAATTCGGCGAGCACGTCGTCGGGGAAGTCGAGCGCCCCGTCAGCGCGGATCTCCAGCTCGACTCCGGCGAGGAGGCGTGGCCCATCTCCCCGCCGATTGATCTCGTCGACGATGGCGCGCTGTTGGCGGATCCGCTCGATCGTCAAGCCATTCGCGACGCCAAGGGACTGCGAATGATCGGTGAGGGCAAGATAGGCGAGGCCGCGGGCTCGCGCCGCCTCCCACATCGTTTGAATCGAGGCCGCGCCGTCGCTCCAATCGGAATGGCTGTGCAGGTCCCCGCGAACGTCGCCCACTTCGATCGGCCTCGGCAGGTGACCGGCTGCCGCCGCTTCGACCTCGCCGGCATCTTCCCGTAGCTCCGGCGGCACCCAAACCAGCCCCAGCGCCTGGTAGATCTCGGCTTCCTCGGCTCCGGCGATCCGTCGCTCGGCGGTGGAATCGAAAAGCCCGTATTCGTTGAGCCGCCATCCCTTGCGAACCGCTAGCTCGCGGATCTTCACGTTGTGCTGCTTGGAGCCGGTGAAGTAGAGCAGCGCCGCGCCCCAGGAGTCGGCCGGAACCGCCCGCAGATCGACCTGCTGCTCGCTGGTGGTCAGGATGGACGCCTTGGTGTCGCCGTGCGCGATGACCTCGTGAACGACCGGAAGCGCGGTGAACGCGCCGAGGACCTCCTCCGGACGGTCGCTGGTGGTCAGGATATCCAGGTCGCCGATGGTATCGCGCCAGCGCCGGACCGATCCGGCGGCGTCGATCCGGGACACCGCCGGACAGCCCGCCCGGAGCGCGGCGACGATCTCTTGGACCAGCGGCAGCGCTACCCCCAATGGCACCCGTCGCCCTCGCTGCTCCCAGCGATCGATCTCGCGGCGCAGATTCTGGACAGTCTTCTCGCCCAGGCCGGGCAGCGCCGCGGCCCGTCCATCCTCCAGCACCGCGCGCAGGTCGGCCATGCCCTGAACGCTCAGGCTGTCGTGCAGCAGCTTGACCTTGCGCGGGCCAAGTCCGGGAATCTGCAACAGATCTGCCAGCGTCTCCGGAATCTCCTGGCGTAATCGGTCGTAGTAGGCAAGGTGGCCGGTCTCGATCATTTCTTGAATCTTCGTCGCGATCGCCTCGCCGATTCCCGGAACGGCGCGCAAGCGCCCCTCGGCCGCGAGTGTCGTCAGGTCTTCGGTCAGCCCTTCGACGTGACGACTCGCGTCGCGGTAGGCGTTGACTCGAAAGCGGTTCTCGCCCTTGATCTCCAGCAGGTCCGCGATCAGGTTGAGTGTTCTGACGACGTCGGCAT
>JBOGTX010000491.1:0-2623 GCA_050695695.1 Chloroflexota bacterium | reverse complement strand
TTCCAATGGAGAGGGGGAACCGGGAGGCCACGGCCTCCCGCAGCGCCAGGAAAGCCGCCGGCAGGGCGACCAGCCCGGCCAGCTCGGGATAGCGCCCCCAGGTGACGAAGTAGGCCGGCTGGGTCGTCACCAGGCCAACGAGCACCGCGGCGACCGCGCCGGCGGGGGGCGAGCCGACGAGATCCCGCGCGAAGCGGTAAACTGCCAGCACGATCAGCGCGTCCAGGATCTGACCGGTCGCGAGGACCGATTCGACGGTGCTGGCATGAGCGATCCAGGAGGCGAAGGCCGCGAGGGTCTGGAAGCCGAAGTGATAGTCGAACACCTGCGGCGGGACGAGCTGGCCATAGGTCGTCGGAACGCCGCCCCCCTCGAGAATGAGCTCGGCAACGTAGCTGTGCTGCACCGGATCGCCCCACATCGGCGCGACCAGGCCCTTCGCGTCGATTGCCCGGATCGTCAGGGCAGCGGCCGTGCTCAGGAGCGCGACGGCCGACCAGGGAGAGAATCTCCAGCGCGGACGCCGCCAGATCAGCAATCCCAGTCCAAGCCCGACCGACGCCAGCTCGAGGACCAGGCCGATCCGAAGCGGTGTCCCGAGCACCAGCAGGCACGGCGCGATCAAGACGCTCCACCCGATGCCCAGGCCAAGCGCCGCGGCGGGATCTCGTTCCCGATCGTCGATCAGCGCGGCGATTCCAAGACCGGGCAGGACGCAAACGAGCAGTGCCACCGGCCAGAGCCACCCCGCGCGCCCCACCGTGGCGATCGTCTCGCGGGCGACGTCCACGGCGGATTGATCGCAGTAGGTCCGGTACACCCAGGTGCCCGGCACCGCCTCGCCCCCGGTGAAGCGGTGCCTGTCCAGCGAGGTGAGGTGGCCGGTTGCCCAGACGGTGACCGGGCTCTTTCCGGGATCGGTCGTCTCCACTCGGATCAGGAACTTCCGGCCGGACGAACGGGCAATCGGTGGAACGAAAAAGCGAAGCCACTGGTTCGGCTGGAGCGCGGCCTCGGCAAAGCGCTCAGTCGCCAGCGGCGGTTGGCCCACCGCGGGCACCGCGGCGCCGAGGATTGCCGATCCTGGCGCGAGCTCCCACAGGCTGACCACGAGAAATCCGGACGTTCGGGCGATGCCGGGATAGACCGCGACCTGGAGGTCGACGTTCGCGAGCCCGTCACAATGGGCGACGAACGTCTGGCCCGCCGTCGTGCCCGCGCCCAGAGGCGCGGCGGGCTGATCCGCGCGATCCTGCAAGTTGTACGGATCGATGAAAGGGCCGCAGCCGGCGAGGAGAAGCAGGAGCAGCGCCACGAAAGGAAGTTGTGGCCAACGAGAGCAAAGAGCGATGTAACCGGGCTGCCGCCTCCTTCTCCCAGAGGGAGAGAGAGGCGGTGAGGGTTTGACGCCGCTGCGAGGAATCGGTTGTTTCGGCCCCTCACCCCCGCCCTCTCCTATGGGGAAAGGGCCGCGAACAGCGCAAAACACGAGAATTGCCCCACCCCCGGCAATTTTCGCGGCCTTTCGCGTCGTTTCGTGCCCTTCGTGGTCCAACGTGTCCTTCGCGGGGTGCGCCCGCCCAACGTGAGCCATCATAGGTGGGCCGATTCCCCGGTGCAAGCCGAGCCGGCTCGTCCGTTTCAATCGTCTCCTTGCGCCCGACCATCCGCCCCGCTACAATCACCCTCAGGATGCGAGGGTCACGCCGTGCGACTGGTCGTTCAAATTCCCTGCTACAACGAAGAGGCGACGATTGGTCGGGTGATCGCCGAGGTTCCCCGGCGCATGCCGGGCATTCGCGAGGTCCTGGTCGTCGTGATCGACGACGGGTCGAGCGACCGCACGGTCGCGGTGGCCCTTTCGGCCGGCGCCGATTACGTCGCCCATCACGTCCGCAACCGGGGGCTGGCGGCAACTTTCCGGACCGGCCTCGACGCCGCGCTCCGACTTGGCGCCGACGTGATCGTCAATACCGATGGCGACAACCAGTATTCCGGCGCCGAGATTCCCCGCCTCGTCGAGCCGATTCTGGCGGGATGCGCCGATCTGGTCGTCGGAGATCGCGACGCCGCCTCGGTCGGCCACTTTTCTCCTCAAAAGCGACTGCTCCAGGGGCTCGGGAGCTGGGTCGTGCGTCAGCTATCCGGCACGACCGTGCCCGACGCGCCGAGCGGCTTTCGGGCGCTCTCGCGCGAGGCCGCGCTTCGCCTGAACGTGGTCACCAGCTACTCCTACACCCTGGAGACGTTGATCCAGGCGGGATCCCAACGCCTGGCGGTGACCAGCGTTCCAATCACCGCCAATCCCACCCAGCGCAAGTCGCGCCTGGCGCGCGGCACCTTCGACTACGTTCAACGCTCGCTGGTCACCCTCGTCCGCGCCTACGCGATGTACCAGCCGGTGCGCGTCTTCGCGACGATCAGCCTGGTGCTGTTCCTTCCGGGGTTGCTGGGAGTCTCGCGCTTTCTCTGGTACGATCTCCACGGCGCCGGCTCCGGCCACGTGCAGTCGCTGGTGCTGAGTGGAGTGCTCCTGGTGATCGGGCTCGAGGTCGGACTGATCGGACTGGTCGCCGACATGATCGCCGGACACCGCCGCCTGATGGAAGAGGCCCTCTACCGC
>JBOGTX010000490.1:0-5992 GCA_050695695.1 Chloroflexota bacterium | reverse complement strand
CAACCCGGCCATCCGCTCATTCCTGATGCTACCTGCGCGCCGCCGATGCGTGCAGGCCAGTTTCGAGGCATGGCCCGATAACGATATCATGCTCCTGACGCGGTCCGAGGGGACAAGCGCGGCTCCGGCTCCCGTGGTCAAGGTGTTCGGCGTCCTATCGTGCAAGACGAGCTTCCATGCACGTGAGACGGAGTCATGCTTTTGGGCGCTGGCGACGCGGGATACTGGTGTCCGCATGGGCCTTGTCACTCAAGATCGATCGCGCGAGCTAGGCTCCTGTCAGCGCCCTACAAAAGCGCGAATGCTCCTGGAGGCCTACTTCGATCGCGTATTTGTGACGAATCCTCATACTTCAGCTTGTACTCAAATACGCCCGTTCAATGAAATATATCAGGAAATGCGGCGTTGGCGTCTGGACGTCGTTTCCGACGCGATTGCCACTCCGTGGCCCGAAACACCAGACGGACCATCCCTTCCCGGGTAAACGCTGAAACGCGGTCGTACCATAGACGACCGAACCGGGCCACGCTATACTCGTCTTTGGCCCTCCACGGAGGAGATCGGACGAAGGGGTCCGCATGGAATTCCACATCTCGCGCGCTGCCCGCGCGCGCTACCAGTTCGACGAGTCCCTGTTCTCCCTCAACGGTAACGTCATCATCGCCAACTTCCGCACCGCTCGGGTCTTCGCCCAGAAGATCAACGCCCGGCGCGATCTGATCCGCTTCCCCGAACGGGCGGTCCGCGCCGGTCAGATCAACGCCATGGGCCTGATCGACGAGATTCTCCACTACGTCGTCGCGCTCTATCGCCAGCAGAAAAATCCGCTCGCGATCGCCGAGGCGCTGGGCTGGCTGGACGACCGGCGCGGCCCGGCGCCAGTGGACCTGGCCTTGTACCGCTTCACCGACGGGTTTCCGCCGATCGCGGTCCACCGAGGCGAGGTATCCCTGGCTGCCTACGTCGCGGGCGAGTCCGCGGGAACACCCAATCGCCAGGTGACACTCGAAGAGCTGCTCCTGCTCTGGCTGGCGAACCTGAACCCGGGCTTTTCCCCGTTTCGCGAGCTCTTCGACGACACCGAGCTGATTCAGGCGACCGCCTACCGCCCGATCATGGGACAGATCCACGACTTCTTCGATACCCAGCCCCGCTTCGGCCCGGATCACCAGAACCTGATCGACATGCTCCAGAGCCCGGCCCGCGCCTCGCCTCATTCGCTAGAGGGGCAGCTCAGCTATATGCGCGACCACTGGGGATACCTGCTTGGTCCGTATCTCCATCGCTTGCTGAGCAGCCTGGATCTGATCGAGGAAGAGAACAAAATCATCTTCCTGGGGGACGGTCCGGGTCCATCGGTGGTCTACGAGTTCTCGGGGTTAGAGGCCGAGCTCGAGCGGTTCAGCCAGGATCGCGACTGGATGCCCCGCGTCGTGTTGATCGCCAAGAATACCCACGTCTGGCTCGATCAGCTGAGCAAGGAGTTTGGGCGCGCGATCACTCGCCTCGACCAGATCCCCGACGAAGCGCTGGATGCCCTGGCGCGGCGCGGGTTCACCGGGCTCTGGCTGATCGGACTCTGGGAGCGAAGCCCGGCCTCTCAGCGCATCAAGCAGATGTGCGGCAATCCCGAAGCCGTCGCCTCGGCCTATTCGGTCTTCGATTATCAGATCGCGAGCGACCTCGGCGGCGACGCGGCCTTCCAGAATCTGCGCACCCGGTCCTGGGCCCGGGGCATTCGCCTGGCGAGCGACATGGTCGCCAACCACATGGGCATCGATTCGCGCTGGGTGATCGAGCATCCCGACTGGTTCATCCACGCCGATCAGAGCCCCTTTCCCTCGTACAGCTTCAACGGGCCGGACCTTTCGGGGGACCAGCGAGTGGGCGTCTTCCTGGAAGATCACTACTACTCGCGCGAGGACGCGGCGGTCGTCTTCAAGCGCCTGGACCGCTGGACCGGCCGCGAGCACTACATCTACCACGGCAACGACGGCACCCGGATGCCCTGGAACGATACCGCCCAGATCAACCACCTCCGCGCTGACGCGCGCGAGGCGGTCATTCAGACAATCCTCCAGGTCGCCCGACAGTTTTCGATCATCCGCTTCGACGCGGCGATGACCCTGGCGAAGCGTCACTACCAGCGCCTGTGGTACCCGGAGCCGGGCACTGGCGGCGCGATTCCCTCGCGGGCCGGCCAGGGACTGACCCGAAAAGACCTGGACGCGTTGATGCCGGTCGAGTTCTGGCGGGAGGTCGTGGACCGGGTAGCCGCCGAGGCGCCCGATACCTTGCTCCTTGCCGAGGCATTCTGGCTGATGGAGGGCTACTTTGTCCGGACTCTTGGCATGCACCGGGTGTACAACAGCGCCTTCATGAACATGCTGCGCGACGAGGATAACGCGAAGTACCGCGCGGTGATGAAGAATACCCTCGAGTTCGATCCCGGGATCATGCGGCGCTACGTCAACTTCATGAACAACCCCGACGAACGCACCGCGGTCGATCAGTTCGGCAAGGACGACAAGTATTTCGGCGTGTGCACCCTGCTGGCCACCCTGCCGGGACTGCCGATGTTCGGGCACGGCCAGATCGAGGGCTTGACCGAGAAGTACGGCATGGAGTACCGACGCGCCTATCGGGATGAACAACCCGATCGTGCCCTGGTCGAGCGGCACGAGCGCGAGATCTTCCCGCTGCTGCACCGTCGCTGGCTCTTCGCCGGAGTCGAGCATTTCTATCTCTACGACTTTTTCCGCCCCGACGGGCAGGTCGACGAGGATGTGTTCGCCTACTCGAATCGGGTGGGAGACGCCAGGGCGCTGGTCGTCTATCACAACAAATACGCCGAGACCCGGGGCTGGATTCGCGCTTCGGCCGCCTACGCGGTGAAGACCGGCCAGGGCGACGAGAAGGCTCTGCGGCAGACCAACCTTGGCGATGGCCTGGGGCTACACCTGGACGGCCAGCACTTCTGCATCTTCCGCGATCACGCGACCGGCCTGGAGTACATCCGGTCCAGCCAGCAGTTGTCCGAGCAAGGGCTCTACGTCGAGCTGGGCGCCTACAAGTATCACGTCTTCCTGGATCTGCGCGAGGTGCGCGACAACGACTGGCGCCACTATTCCCAACTGACCGCCGACCTGAACGGCCAGGGGGTCGCCAGCGTCGACGAGTCCCTGAGGGAGATGGTGCTGCGCCCGGTGCACCGGGCGTTTACCAGCGTGGTGAACCGGGAGACGTTCGGGAGCCTGCTCGACGCTCGACTGGCCGGCCCCGACGAAGCGCCAACGACCGATCTGCTGGACGACGTCGAGGGCAGGCTCGTCGCGCTGTTTCACGAGATTCGGCAATTTACCAGGGGAAGCGGCGACGAGGAGCGAATCGCCCACGAGGTTCGGCACGAGCTCGAGTTCGTGATCGGGCCGGGCCAGCCAACCAGCCCGAATGGCTCGACCGATGCCTCGAAAAATGGGCAAGCCACCACCCACCTCCGGTCGGACCTTACCGGCGATCTCGAGCGGCGGGGCACGCTCCTCGGTTGGGTTTTCACCCACGCCCTGGGCAGAGCGGCCGACGAGGCGCGCTTCGCGGAGACGAGCCGGAGCTGGCTCGACGAGTGGCTCCTCGGTCGAATTGTCGCCCGGGTGCTCCGCGAGCTTGGCCTGGACGAGGCCGCCGCCGCCGGAGCGGTCGCGACGATCAAGGTTCTGACCGCGCGGCAAACCTGGTGGCGGGGGCCGGCCGATCACCAGCGACCGGCCTATCGGGTTCTGAAGGCGCTGTTGGAAGACCAGGACGTCCAGCAGTACCTGCGGATCAACCGGTACCAGGGGATCCTCTGGTACAACAAAGAGACCTACGAGAATCTGCTCTGGTGGCTGCCGGTTGTCCGCCTGGTCCAGGTGGGCAGCCGGCGGCCTCCGCGGTCGAGACCAGGGCGCGAGACGGACCTCTGGCATCGAGTCATCGCCGAGCTTCAGCAGGCCGGCGAGACGTCGAGCTACCAGATCGAGACGCTGCTGACGACGGTGAAGGGATGAGGCCGCTCTACGTCGCACGAAGCTCCTGAAAGGCCTGAGTGTGCTCGCGTTCGTGCGAGGCAAGCCAGCTTGCCTGGCTATCCTCCTCCTTCCAGGTGTCCGGCAGCGACTCCAGCAGGTCGAGGATGTCGCGCTGGGTTGCTTCGAGCTCGGCGCGAATCTCGACGGTGGACCGGTTCCGGCGATGCTCCACCTCGGCGAGATTCCAGGCGTCGCCATCCGGGTAGGCGCTCCACGCCCAGGTGACCGGCTCTCCGGCGTGTTCCTGCCGGAAGGCATTCAGGGCGGCGATCCGAACCGCCGCCAGGTGGGAAAGAACCTCCTTCGCCGTCCAGGTGCCGCAGACCGGCACCATCGTCAGCGTCGCCTCCTCGATACCATCAATCAACGCCAGGAGCTCCTGGTTTTCGGCGCGCAGCTCGCCGATGAACTCTCGTTTCATTTCGATATACTCCCTCGTCCGAACTGAGCGGATCATTCGTTCGACCGACCGCTCACGACCATCATAGAACATTCGTGCGGGGCAGTCAATGGCCTCCATCCAGCCGCGCGATCCGGGCGATCGTTCCGTTGTCCCAGAGGACGGCGCCCGGCGCGGCTTGAATCGAGAGCTTCGCGTCAGTCGAGGCGTCGACGACGGCGACCCCGACCGCCTGAAGGTCGCGGACGCGGGGCAATGAGAGGCTCATTTGAATCTCCTCGCCCGACTGCCATCGATTCGGCGGATACCAGACCGGCTCCGGCGCCTGATCGCTCAGAGTACCGACGATCGCGCCATCCGAGCGCCGAGTCAGGTAAAACACGAAGCTCAGGGTCTCGGTCACCGGTCCGGCGACGTGCCAGTAGGTCGTAAGGGTCGCCGCTGGCCCGAAGATCGTCTGGGAAGACTCGTCCTCGATCCGGTAGCCGTCGAGGTCAACGCTCTCGCCAAAAGCGATGCTCGGACCGTGGCGAGCAGCCGCGAGCGCCGACGGCGGGGCGCGCGCGAAATCGTCAAAGCGGTCCGGAATGTCGGCGGTCGATCCGCCCGGCGCATTATCGTTCGCCCGCCGCAGGAGCAGGAAGCCGGGCGCGGTCGCCGCGATCCGATAACCTCCGCTGGCGAGCAACGCGCTTACTCGCGACTTTACCTCATCCGGTCCGATTGGGCTGGTGCTGCTCGCGGCGTCGATGGCGACGTCGTCGGCGCCGTTCAGGGCCGGGAACCAGTAGGCACGAGCGCGGCTGGCGATGTGGGGGTAAATTGCGGAGGTCGCCGACACCGATGCCGTCGGTGGAATCGTCGCGAGAATCGCCTCGACCGCGCGTTCGCGCTGGCCCGGACCGGGCCAGTGATAGCCCGGCGCGAGGGGCGAGGCGCCCAGCCAGAGGTGATTGAACGCCGCGCCAATCAGCAAGCTGGCCAGCAAGGCACCGATGACGACGTGGCGAGAGCCTACTCCACGGGGAATGTCCGCGAGGTGCCGGGTGCCTTCCATGCCGGCAAAAAGAAGCACCGGTACCAGGATAACGCTGTAGTGCGCGCCGCCGGAGCGCATCCAGTCGAACGAGGAGAACGTGTTTTCGGCGACGATGGGCAGGGCGATGGCGAGGGTGCCGGGCGCGCCGATAGCGGCGACCCCGCCGCTGAGCAACAGGGTCGCCAGGTACGCCAGCACGTCGGGCTGGAGGAGCCAGCCGATCCAACGGCCTGGATCGACGACCGCGTCGATCAAGGCGGCAAACGGGGTCGGGCCGAGCCAGGCGTAACGGTGCCAGAACACCGAGCCGATGCCCGGCTCGTGCCGAATGAGCATGCTGATCGTACCGTTGAAGAACGGGATGATCAATCCGAACGAAAGGAGCGCCCAGACTCCGGCGACGAGCAGCAGCCAGAGCCCCTGACGGCCGGCGCGATCGAAGGGATCGGGACGCGGCCTCACCCCCTCGCCCCCTCTCCATTGGAA
>JBOGTX010000489.1:0-5545 GCA_050695695.1 Chloroflexota bacterium | reverse complement strand
GGCGGGCCGTCGGGCTGATTCAGCAGTTTCTGCGGGTGCCGCGATCCTTAAGCTTATGATAATAACGATTATCATAAGCTTAAGGTGGGTCGATCGAAGGTTAGGTGGGCTCCTTCGCCTGGTCCGGGGCGGAATGACGAACCGGCACCACGCTGAGGCTGCCGTCGGCCTCGAGGACCGCGAGCTTGACGTCCGCCGGTTCGTTGAGCCCATAGCCGCGCAGCGCCGCCAGCACCTCTTCCTCGGTCACGCCTTCGCGTCGCATGTGCGCGGGCTCCAACTGGCCGTCCTTGATGATGATCGTCGGCGTGCCCACCAGTCGCGCCTCGAGGGTCGGGCGCTTCACGAAGAGCGTTCCCAGGAAACGGTCGACCAGGAGCAGCACCCCGGCCGACACGATGCCAACCCCCAGCAGCCCGCTGCCCTGGGTCATCGCGTTCTGGACCGCATTGGCGAGGAGAAGCACCAGCACCAGGTCGTAGATATTCATGCCGCCGACCTGGCGCTTGCCAAAAATGCGAACGCCGACCAGCAGCACCAGCAGCACGATCACCGTCCGAGCGGCGATGACCGAAAGAAAGAACGGCAGCGAGTCAGTCATCGATCGTCTCCTTCTCCAACCGCTAGCGGCCTTACGTGACGCGGAGGGTTCGGAAGTGGTGGCGCGTCCGGTGCACCGTGGCATCCTTGGGGACGACACTGATCGTGCCATCGACCTCGAGCACGCACATCTTCGCGTCTTCGAGCCGGGCAAAGCCGTGCTCGCGCAGCGCCGCCATGATGACCTCTTCGGTCAGCCCCTCCTTCTTCATTCGCTCGTCGAGCAAGTGCCCGTCCTTGGCGATCAAGATCGGCTCGCCGACCATGCGTTGCTCCAGGCCAGGGAAGCGCGTCAAGAGGACGGTGAAGGCGCGATTGATCAGGAGGAGGATGATCGCGGCGACCAGGCCGCCGACCAGCGTGTTGTCGTTGCCGACCATCGCGTTCTGGACCGAATTCGCCAGGACGACGATCAAGACCAGGTCGTAGATCGTCATCTGCCCCAGCTCGCGCTTGCCGAGCAGACGCAGTCCGATCACCAGAAACACGTAGATCAGGGCCGTCTTGGCGGCGATCGCCAGCATGCCGAGCAGATCCGGATGGGAGAAGACCTCGCCAAGCCACTTGTCAAGCATGTTTCGCCTCGCTCTCCAGCGCGTCTCTACCGCGGAATGCTATCATAGGTCGTGGCTCGCGAGACGTCATCCGCGTCACGAACCGCACCGATTCTCAAGGAACGAGACCGTGCTCACGAACCTGATTCCCTTACTGGCGGTGTTCGCCCAGACGCTGATCATCTACCTTTTCTTGATTCTCTGTCTGAGCCTGCTCGGTCGCCGCGAGATCTCGCAACTGACCTCGGTGGAGCTGGTCGTCCTGATGGTCCTGGGCAGCGCGGTCGAGACGTCGATGGTCGACGGGAACACCTCGCTCCCGGCCGGATTGGTGTCGGCCACCACGCTGCTGGTTTGTAACCGACTGCTCACTCTGGCCTTTCGACGGTGGGCCTGGCTGCGCCGGCTGGTCATCGGCGGACCGGTCATTCTCGTCAGCAACGGTCATGTCCTGGCCAGGCACCTGAGCAGCGTTGGTCTCACCGAAGCCGACGTTCTTCAGGGAATCCGCGAGCGGGGCTACCCTGGCCTGGACGAGGTGCGCTTCGCGGTGCTGGAGGTGGATGGCTCGATTGGCGTCGTGCCAAACGACGCGCCAATCCATGCCCATGGCCGCCGGATCCGCCCCCGTCCGCTGCCGGTGCGCCAGACGTAGCACGAAGGAAATGCCGCGGTCACGGCGGTGGGCGTGATGCGAAAGGGTGAAGTCGGCCGTGGATTCGACGCCGAGATCGGCCTGGACGATCTTCGGCGCCACGTGCTTCTCGTTTGCGTCGTCGGCTGCGTCGTCACGCCGTTGGTGCTCATGGCCATCTTCTCCCGGCCGGATGGTACGCCGGGCTGGCTCGTTTGGGTGGTCCTGGCGCTGTATGCCGAGGGAATCCTCGCCCTTCTCGCGAGTCGCCTCAGCACGCTGGCTGGCGCGGCGACCCTGCTGATCGGGCTCCTGGCTCTGGCGACCGGAAGCCTCTGGGTCCAGCCGTTGGCCTGGCTCGTTGACCTGGTGCCGCTCGTCGTTCTGTTGACCAGCGCCTTCTTTGACGTCCGAGGCGGTCTCCTGGCAGGCGTGGCGATCAGCCTTGATCTTCTCCTCGTTCGCGGCCTCGGGGGGCCGCTCGCCAGCGAGGATCTGAGGGTCGTGCTCGTCCTGATCTGGGCCAGCGTTCCCGTGGCCTGGTTAGGCTCCGAGCCGATCCGGCTGGCGCTCCGCTGGTCCTGGGAGGAGCTGCGGCGGGCCGAGGCCGACGCCGATCGGGCGCGCGGGCAACAGGCCCAGCTTGCCCGGCTGGTGAAGAGCCTGAATGTCGCCCAGGACCGCTTCGAGCAGCTCAACCACGAGATGGAGCGCGCGCGTCGCGCCGCCGACGAGGCCCGCCGGATCAAGGCCGAGTTCGCGGCGACGATTTCCCACGAGCTTCGGACTCCCTTGAACCTGATCATCGGCTTCAGCGAGCTGCTGGTCGCGGACGGCGACGGCGCGGAGAGCCGCGCCACGGTGACGCTCCAACGCGACGTGGATACGATTTACCGCAACGCGCGCCACCTGTCGTCCCTGATCGACGACATCCTCGATCTCGCGCAGATCGACGCGGCCCGCCTGGGCCTGGCGCGCGAGCCAGTCGACCTGGCCGCGCTCGCGCGCGAGGCCGCGGCCGTCGTCCAGCCACTGCTGACCCGGAAGGGTCTTTCCCTGACGATCGACCTCTCCGATGATTTGCCGCCGGCCTCGATCGACCGCGCCCGGGTTCGGCAGGTCCTGATCAACCTGATGAGTAACGCGGCGCGTTTCACCGACGTCGGCGGCGTCCGGGTCCGCGCTTGCCGCGACGGACAGCAGGTCCAGGGTTCGGTGTCGGACACCGGCGGCGGGATCAGCCCGGAGGATCTTCCCACCGTCTTCGAGGAGTTCCATCAGTTGGCCGGCCCGACCGGCCGCCGGGCCGGCCACAGTGGCCTGGGGTTGACGATCAGCAAGCGTCTGATCGAGCTCCACGGGGGATCCATGTGGGTCGAGTCGCGGCTCGGTCAGGGTACCACGTTCTTCTTCACCCTCCCGCTTTGCGACACCGTGGTCAGCGCCCCGCTGCGCCGGGAATGGGAGACCTGGGCGCGCGCTTCCGGCAACGCCCTTGATCCTCGGCCGGTGATCGCGGTCTTCGACGACGACCCGGAGCCAGCCCATCTCCTTCAGCGTTACCTCGACGGCTACGACGTGATCGGCGCGCGCACCATCGCCGAGGTGCGCCGGGTACGCCAGGAGCGCGGCATCGCCGCCGTGGCCCTGACCGGCCCGACCGAGCCCGCGATGTGGCAAACTGCCCAGCGGCTTCGCTCGCAGTTCAGTCAACTGCCGGTCCTGCTTTGTCCCCTTCCGGGGCGACGCCGCCTTGCCCAGGAGCTGGGAGTCGTGGATTACCTGGTCAAGCCGATTTTGCGTGACGAGATCGCCCGATTGATTCGCCGGTCCGGGCGAGCCGCCCGCGACGTCCTGGTGATCGACGACGATCCCGATATGGTCGACCTGCTGGTGAGGATGATCCAGTCCACCTCGCGGCGGACGACGGTTCGCTCAGCCTATGGCGGAGCGGACGGGCTGGCCGCGCTACGCGAGCGGCGGCCGGACCTCGTCCTGCTCGACTTGCTCATGCCGTCCTTCGATGGCTACGCCCTTTTGGAGCAGATTCGCGCCGACGTCGATCTCCGCGACGTGCCGGTGGTCGTCGTGACCGCGCGAGGCAGGCAAGAAGAAATGGTCACCGCGGGCATGCTCGGCATCACCAGGGGGGCGGGACTCTCGATCGCTCAACTGACCCGCTTGCTCAAGCTGAGCGCGGACGTCCTGAGCGAGCCGGTGCCCAGCAACGCTCCAGCGCCGCCAGCAGATCTCCCTGAGTCGTAGGCTTCGGGACGAATTCGGTCGCGCCGAGCGACATCGCGAGGTCGCGCTGCTTCAAAACCGTGCAGACCACGACCGGAACCTCGCTCGTCTCCGGATCAGCGCGCAGCGACTGGAGCGCCTCGTATCCGTCGGCCGATGGGAGCATGACGTCGAGAATGAGCGCATCCGGGCGCTCCACGGCGACAACGCGTAGCGCTTCTTCCCCGGTCGACGCGGTCAGGGCACGGTGGCCGCGATTCGCGAGATAGCGGTTGAAGAGCTGAAGGGTGTCCGCGTTGTCGTCCACGATTAGAACCGAGCGTGGACCGGCGACCGGCAGGCTCACCACCACCGCGAGCCCCCGATCGACCATCTGCCAGCGCACCGATCCCCCCTGGAGCTCGATCAGCCGCCGACACACCGCCAGATTGCTATCGTCGTCCACCAACCCGGCGCCGGTCAGGCCTGGCTTCGGACTCAACCGGACCGACAACTGGGTCTCCCGGCCGGCTGCCTCGATCGCGATCCGGATCTCCGATCGGCTCGACGACTCGATCGCGAAGGTCAAAAGGCCGAGAATGGCCTGGCGCACCGCGACCCGATCCGCGGCAATCGGCCGGAGCGCGGACCCGAGGGAGACCGAGATCGCGATGCCGCTTGCGTCCGTCAAATGGGCAACCGTGGCCACCACGCCCTGGAGAAGCTGGACCAGGTCGGTCGGGTCGGCCGCGCGGGCCGTCCCGATCCGATCGATCTCCGAGCGCGTGTTGCCATTGAGCGCCGACTCCCCGGCCAGGGTCTCGTCCCGGGGCGCGCCCCCGTCATCCACGACCGCCAGGTCGGAGCCGGTTTGCGGAATGCGCAGCGCCCGCGCCAATGCCGTGGCAACGACGCCGAGCGCGTCGTGCTGGCGCCGATAGAGCTGGCGCTCGCCGAGCGATAACTGCTTCGCGATCTCGTCCATCGATCGTCCCTGGATGTAGCGCAGATACAGAAATTGGTACCGCGCCAGCGCGGCGGAATCGCTGGGCGAGTCGGGGGGTGGCTTCAGCTCTTGAATCGCGTCGAGCAGCGCGCGGCGGAGCACCCGTCCGGACTCCTCGGTCCCACCCAGCCGGCTGAGCTGGTGAGCCAGTGGGTGCCCGCGCAGGTACGGCAGGTCATACAAATGGGCGAGCGCATCGTGCGTGTACTTTTCGAGCTGAGACCGATCGATCACCGGAGCCCCAGGTCAGAACGGCGTCAGGCAGACGACACGTCGACGTCAGAATTTCGATTGTCCGGGACGTTCGATCCGTAGTATACACCAGCTAAGGATGCGTCATGACAATAAACCAGGTCGGAGGATATGTTATGTTAAGCGACACTCCGCGATCCCGATCGAGCCGACGGCGATTCCTCGCCTTCGCCGGCGCGGGCGCCGCCCTGGCGCTCGTCGCCGCGTGCGGCGGCGGCGCGGCGAGCCCGGCGACGAGCGGGTCGAGCGGCACCAGTGCGACGAGCGCGCCAGGCT
>JBOGTX010000488.1:0-2187 GCA_050695695.1 Chloroflexota bacterium | reverse complement strand
GTCGCGAAGTTGATCAAGGTGTCGCGGGGATGCCTGGGCGACGAGGAGCTGGCGGAGGTGCGCGAGGCTTTCGCGTACGGCTACTTCGGGCACGCCGCGAAGGTCGAGGAGCTCGAGGCCGCCCTGGCCGCCTACCTCGGTGCCGAGCACGTCGTCGCCACCAACACCGGAACCTCGGCGCTTCACCTCGCGCTCGCCGCGCTGGGAATCGGTGAGGGCGACGAGGTGCTCGTGCCGTCGCTGACCTTCGTCGCGTCGTTCCAGGCGATCCGGGCGACCGGCGCGACCCCGGTTCCCTGCGACGTCCAACCAGACACCCTGCTGATGGACCTCGAGGACGCCGCGGCGCGGATCACGCCGCGAACCCGGGCGCTGATGCCGGTCCACTACGCCGGCGCGCCTTGCGATCTCCAGGGGCTCCGGGCGATCGCGAGCCGGCACGGGCTGAGGCTAGTGGAGGACGCGGCCCACGCCTTTGGCTCGACCTACCAGGGACGGCGGATTGGCAGCTTTGGCGACGCGACCTGCTTCAGCTTCGACTCGATCAAGAACATCACCTGTGGCGAAGGCGGCGCGGTCGCCTGCGGTGATCGGGCGCTCGCCGATCTGATGCGGCGGAAGCGGACGCTGGGGATCGATCGTCGGCCGCCGGCGGACCCGGCCGATCGACCGTCCGGCATGACCTTCGAGGTGGCGACGGCGGGGTTCCGCTACCACATGAGCAACATCAACGCGGCGATTGGCTTAGCGCAGCTTCGGAAGGCCGACGCCTTCATCGCCCGGCGTCGCGAGATCTGCCGCCAATACGATCGGGCGTTCTCCGGGCTGGCCGGGCTCGCGCCGCTCCGGGTCAACTACGACGAGACGGCACCGCACATCTACGTCATTCGGGTCAAAGACGGTCGTCGCGACGCGCTCATGCGCGACCTGCGCGAGGAGGGGATCGAGACCGGCATCAATTACGTGCCGAACCACCTGCATCCCCTCTTCCGCTGGGAAGGAAGGCCACTTCCCGAGACCGAGCGCGCCTTCGGCGAGATTCTGACC
Source organism: Chloroflexota bacterium (assembly GCA_050695695.1). Taxonomy (GTDB): domain Bacteria; phylum Chloroflexota; class UBA6077; order FW602-bin22; family CADDYW01; genus JAJPKB01. The sequence continues at coordinate 1,140 of JBOGTX010000488.1, read as the reverse complement.
TTGCCGTTGCACGTCGAGCTGACGCCATCCGACGTCGCGGAGATCATCGAGCGGGTCCGCGGGTTCGTGAGACGCGGCGAAGGTGAACGACGGAGCGAGAGTCGAAGCCTCGCCTGATCGGAACGAGGGAGGTCGATCGCGCCATGAGTATTGGCGAGCTTCAGCGGAAGATTTCGGATCTCGCGCCCTGGTACCACAACGTCGAGCTCCGGCCCGGGGTCTGGACGAATCCCGACAAAGGCGATTATCCACGGCAGCGCTGGGAGGTCATCGCGCCCCACGTGCCGCTCGATCTCACCGATAAGTCGGTGCTGGATCTTGGTTGTAGCTCCGGCTACTTCTCGGTGATGATGAAGCGGCGCGGCGCCCGCAAAGTTGTCGCGGTGGACGAGCACGAGCGCGCGGCCGGCCAGGCAAAGCTGCTGTCCAGCGAGCTGGGCGTTCCGATCGACGTGATCCAGGCGAATATCTACGACTTCCTGCTCAGCAACCAGGAGACGTTCGACCACGTGTTCTTTCTCGGGGTCCTGTATCACCTGCGCTCGCCGTTGTTCGTCCTGGACCAGATCTCGAAAGTCGTCACCGAACGCCTGTACTTCCAAACCGTCACCCGGAGCGAGCCATCGGTGTTTTACCGGCTACACCTGGCGGTCTACGCGGCGGAAAGGGCGGCGATGATGGCGCGCGACGGACGAGCGATCACGGAGATCATCGGCGAGTCGGCCAGAACCCTGATCGGCAGGGATACGATCCCCCGGGATCTGTCCAATCGACGGAGCGATCTGGTGGTGCTCGATCACCCCGGCTTTCCCCGGGCCTGGCTGACCGAGGGGAAAGTTGGCGGGGATCCGACGAACTGGTGGTTTGCCAACCGGGCCTGCGTCGAGGCGATGCTGAGAACGAGCGGGTTCGATCGATTCACCCGGGTCTCGTCGGACGTTTACGTGTGCGGAGCGCCGGATTCGCCTCCGACGCGGCGGCCGTTCCTGTGGGACCGGTTCAGCGCTCGCTACGCGGACCACGAAACGGCGGCCGGGGCAAATCCGGAGTGAGTCGGGTCGATTCATTCGCGCGAGGGTGGAGGGGAAGACCGATGATCGCGCTGATCCGCACGAGATGATGAGTCGTTTTGGCAAGGTT
>JBOGTX010000487.1:0-3322 GCA_050695695.1 Chloroflexota bacterium | reverse complement strand
CCGTTCTGGTGACCGGCGCCGCCGGTTACATCGCCAGCTACCTGCTGCCGGCCTTTCGGGAGCGCTACGAGCTACGCCTGGTCGACGTGCGGCCGACCGATGGCACGGGAAAGGCAGTCGAAGGGATCCAGGTGCGCGACGTGTCCGATCCCCATCGGCTCGACGCCAGCCGGGATCTCTTTCGCGGCCTCGACGCGGTCGTCCACCTCGCCTTCCTGCGCCCAGCCGGACCGTCGCCCACCGATCGCTACTTCGCCGAGCGGGGCAATGTCGACATGGCGTACGCGATCTACCAGCTTGCCCTCGAGGAAAGCGTGCGTCGGGTCGTCGTCGCCAGTTCGAACCACGCCGCGGACTTTTATGAAGGGCCGCTGCGGGCCAAGCGGCTCGATCTGATCTCGCCGGAAGCGCCCCGGCCGCTCAGCGACAACTATTACGGGTGGGCCAAAGAGAGCTACGAACACCTGGGCTTCGTCTACGCCAGTGGCGGCCTGGCGCGCGCGCTGGACGTGGTGCAGATTCGGATCGGCGCGCCCCGCGACCTGGCGATCAGCTCGTTCGTCGACGAGCGGCACGACGACCCGGTGACGCTGGATCGCGACCTGGGCATGTGGGTCAGCCCGCGCGACCTGGCGCAGCTCTTCGTCCGCTCGATCGAGACGCCCTCGATCGCCGACGAGCACGGCGTGCCATTTCAAGTCTTCTATGGCATCTCCGGCAACACCCGAAGCCATTGGAGCCTGGCGAACGCCCGCCGGGTGATCGGCTACGCGCCGCGCGACAACTCGGAGGTCGTCTACGCCGACCAGATCCGGCGCGTCTTGCTGGATCCGTTGCGCCCCGAGATGGTCGACGGCGAAGCGCGCGGCGGACTGGGCCATCGCTAGGACGCGGGCGCCTTTACAGCCCGGTGGGTGGCTGCTATCCTCCCCACGGCAAACGTCTACTCTGCAAGGGAGGAATCGTGGCGGCCGGTTTGAAGATTACCGAGGTCGAGCGCATTACCGTCGACGTGCCCTATCGTCCGCGGGTGCGGCTGTGGAATAGCTTGCTGGTCTGGCAATGGCGCATCGTCGAGATCACGCGCGTCGTCACCGACGCCGGGTTCGTTGGCTACGGCGAGACCCTTCCCCATTACACCTGGGGGCGGGTGAGCGACGCGGCGGTCGAGAGGGTACGGGGCGGCAACCCGGCCGACTTTCTCGGAGACGACTCGCTGGGCGCCGGACTCCAGATGGCGATCTACGACGTCCTTGGCAAGGCGCTGGGGGTCCCGGTCTACCGGCTGTTCGGGCTGCCGAAGGTGCGCGACTGGTGTCCGATCGCCTGGTGGAACACCAAGGCGCCGCCGGACGTGCTCGCCGAGGAAGCGAAGGACGCCATCGCCGAGGGGTACCGCGCCCACAAGTTCAAGGCGCGTCCCTGGTTCGACGTCTATGCCCAGGTCGAGGCGATCAGCGCGGTCGCCCCGCCCGATTACAAGCTCGACGCCGACTGGAACGGCTTGCTGGTGAACGCCGGCAACGCGAAGCCGGTCCTCGCCGAGCTCGATCGCTACGAGCGGGTCTCGATCTACGAGACGCCAATCCCGCACGAGGATATCGAAGGCTACCGGCAGCTGCGGGCCCAGACCCGTCACCCGCTCGCCGTCCACTTCGAGGAGTCGCGCTTCACCGAGGCGATCAAGCGCGAATGGTGCGATGGCTTCGTGGTGGGCGGCGGCAACGCGCGGGTCATCCGGCAGGGGCTGCTGGCCGAGCAGTTCAACAAGCCCTTCTGGCTCCAGCTCGTCGGGCCCGGCCTCACCACGGCGCTCAGCGCCCACCTCGGCGCGGTGCTGACCAACGCCCAGTGGCCGGCGATCAGTTGCCTGAACATCTACTCCGACGACCTGCTCGCCGAGCCGCTCCAGATTCGCAACGGCTGCGTTCGGGTGCCGGAGGGGCCCGGCCTCGGCGTCACGGTCGACGAATCCGCGCTCGATCGCTTCCGGATGACGCCGCCCTACGACCTACCCTATCCGCGCCACGTTATGTCGGTCGTCTGGCCGAGCGGCCGGGTTGTCCATTACACGACCATGGCCCAGTGCTGGGAAGACTTCCAGCGCGGCAATCAGCCGGCTCAGGAGCGCGGCGTCAACCTCGAAGTCCATCCCGACGACGGCTCGGCGGCCTGGACCGAGCTGTACGAGCGCGCGTCGAAGGGACCGGTGCTGGACCGGCGGTAGGGGGCAGGGGGTGAGGCCTGTTCTCGTCCGGCCCCGCGATTCCGCGTGAAACTCCCGCCCTCGTTGTCGGACTTGACACGCCACCAGGCCGCCCGGTAAAGTGGCCCTACCAATATTGGTAGGGCCACTTTTTTCGCCGCTCGCCCCCGGCAACGACGCGCGGCGAATCCGTCGCGGGGGGAGGAAGCTCGCTTGGCAGTCATCGACTTCGCCAACTCCTACATGACGTTCTTCGGCGCGGCGGGCGGCAACATCGCTCGAATCCAGCTCGACGCCGGCTGCACCGTCGTCGACGAGCGGGCCGGCACGTCCCAGACCTACTACCTGATCGCGCCCTGTCGGTCGGAGCGGATGTACCTCGAGACCCAGCTCTCCCAGCTGCCGAATTACGAGTTCGGCGGTATCTTCGCCGAGGACGTCTGCCTGCTGCTCCGCACCCACTGGATCAGCGCGCGAGATAACCGCGAATACGCCGTCAATCGGGTCCGGTTCCAGGACGTCCACCTGGATGTTCGTGAGTTCACGAAAGGCAAGCGGCTCTCGGGCGAGGCGGCGATCGTCGAGGCAACCCTCGCGAACCGGCCGCTGGTCGGTCGGACCGAGCTGCACGATCCGGCGCGTGGATTGGGAGCAACGCTCACCTACCCGATCAAGACGATGAACGTGCTGACCGACCCGCCGCGCTTCCAGGTGGACACCGGCCCGCTGGTCTGGCCAGACTTCGCGTCGACGGTCGCCCAGCCGATCGAGCGCTTCGAGGTCGCCCACCTGCTTTACAACTGCTTCGACAAGGCCGAGTTCATCCTGCGCAAGCCGACCCCGGTTCCCGACGCCGACCGGCCGGGCGCCATGACCACCGACTACTCTGTCCTCGAGATTGGCCCGGCCGTGAATTCGATCTGGTGCGCCGATGACTGAACACCCCGACTGACGACCACGCGTTGAGCGGTCGAGCAAGCGGGAAAGTCCCGCGCTCGTCGAAACCAGGAAGGAGTACCCGATGAGCCATCCGCGCCTTACCCGCCGCACCTTTTTTCGCGCCTCGGTCGGCACGCTCGGACTCGACGCCAGCACGGCGCTGCTGAGCGCGTGTGG
>JBOGTX010000486.1:0-3213 GCA_050695695.1 Chloroflexota bacterium | reverse complement strand
TCGGCGAACCCAGACTTCGAACATCAGGCAGGCTACTCTTTCCGATCGGGGAAGCGAATGCTTCGCCCGTCAAAGAGTATAGCCTCCGGTGAGCGATCTGAAAAGAGATTGGCAGGTTGTGAGTATGATCGTTGATACACACGTTCACGTCTGGGCGCTCGACGAGCGCCATCGCCCGGCGCCCGACGCCAGGGTGGGGGCGCCCCGCGAAGCCGACCCGGTCGAATGGCTGGTCGAGGACATGCGCGAGTTTGGCGTCGATCGCTGCGTGCTCGTCCAGTCCAGCGCCTTCGGTTGGGACAACACCTACATGATCGAGTGCCTGGAAAAGTTTCCGGGCCTCTTCAGGGCAATCGGCCTGGTCGATCCGCTGAGCGCGACCAACGCCGACGACCTCCGGAGCTGGATGGCGCAGGGATTGTCTGGCTTTCGGCTTCACCCCCTCTATTACCCGGACGCCGAGTGCTGGGTCGACTCGCCGGACCACGACCGCCTGTGGGAGGCGGCGGCGGAGACCGGCGCGATTCTCCAGTATCACCTCTGGCCGCGCCACGCCGTGCCGCTGGCACGGATGATCGCCCGCCATCCGAGCGTTCGGGTGATCGTCGACCACCTCGGCAAGCCCGACGTGACCGAAGCGGCTCCCTATCCGAGCTTCCAGCCGGTGCTCGAGCTGGCCCGGTTTCCGCTGGTCTGGGTCAAGATCGGGGATTACCAGATCGCCTCGAAAGAGTCGTTCCCCTGGCGCGACACCGTCCCGTTCGTGGCGGCGCTCAAGGACGCGTTCGGGGCCGGCCGCATGCTCTGGGGCACCGGCTACGCCGGCCGGGCCCGCCTGGTGCCCCTGGAACAGGCGCTTCGCTACGTCCGGCAGGAGCTGCCGTGTTTGAGCCAGGGAGATGTCGAGACGATCCTGGGGGACACGCCGAGGGAGTTGTTCGGGTTTTGAGAGTGAGACGCAGCGCCTTCGAGCCGGCGAGGGTCCAGTGCGGCTCTCCCTCACCGAGGCCGGGAGCAACCTCTCCCTCGGTCCCTCCCCGTCGCGGGGAGGGAAGCTCTGGTGGGGAGGGTCCTTCGGACGAGTAAGGATTGACTCGGGTTCAGGGGAGGTTATCGGCGGCGCACCGGGCAAATTTCCCCTGTTCGCTCTGCCCCCATCATGGTAAATCTTCAGAGGTTGGTTCGCAGTCGTGGCCACGGCGTCAGGCAAGGTCGTCTGCCTGCTAATGACGGTCGAGGATGCAGACTGGACCTTGGGATGATGGGTGAAGCGGCCGCGCCACCTGCCCAGGGACGCGCGTCGCGGCCGGTGCGCGTCAACGGGGCCGGTCATCGGCGCAATCTATCTCCTGGCAGGGCGGCCCGACCGTACCTCGGGAGGATGGCACCCATGATTAGCGGTTCCGACGCTTCGGTGAGGCCGATCTTCGTAGCCCTGCAACGCCACGTACTGATCGCCTCCGCGACTGTCATCGGCCTGGTGTCCCTCGCTCTGTACTTTCCGTCTCGCCAGCACGCCCTCTATCACGAAGACTCGGTCGGCTTCGCCTTCGCGATCCACTCGTTCAACCTCGCGGCTCACCAGCCGCAGTCGCCCGGTTACCCTCTCTACGTCGCGACGCTTCGCGTCGTCGAGCGGCTGACCGGACTCTCCGACAATGACACGATGGTCCTCGTGAGTATGGGGGCAACCGTCCTCGCTGTGGTACTTTTTTACCTCCTGGCCCGATCCTGGCTCGGGGTGGGGGCGAGGCCGGGCTTCTATCAGCGCTCTTACTGTCGAGTCCGGTCGTCTGGTTCAATGCCGATATCGCTCTGAGCTACGCCATGGCCCTGGTGGGAAGCGTCGCCGTTGCGCTGCTGGCCTACCACGCGCGCCAGCGCGGCGGAGTCCTGATCCTGGCAACGCCCTTCGCCTGGGGAATCGCCGCTGGTTTCCGCCCGGAGCTCGCGGCGATGCTCGGGCCGCTGGTTCTCTACGCGGTCTGGCCGAGCGTGCGCCGCTCACCGCGGGTCGCCCCGCTCCTCGCCGGCCTCGGGTGCCTGGGCGTCGCGCTCTGGCTCGTGCCGCTGATCCACGTCACGGGAGGCGTCCTGATTTACCTGCGCCTCCTCCATGGCCGCTCCCTGTCGTCGTCAATACTTCCCTGGGTGTTCGCTCGCAATTGGCCCGTGGCAATACGGTTAACGATCTGGAACGTCGCGGTCGGGCTGGCGTATCTCACCATTGCGGTTCTAGGCGTTCTCCCGTTGCAGATCCTGCGCCTGGGTAGTCCAGCCCTCAAGGCGCCGAGCCACCCCTCGAGGGGGTTCGCACTCTTTTGGTTCGTGCCGGGATTATTGGTCGATATCATCACCGTCGTCGGGCATTCGGGATACGTGCTCGCTTACCTCCCGCCACTCCTGTTACTTCTCTGGCCCCGAAAAGCGCATCGACTCCTGGTCGCGCTCACAACGGTCGGGATTGTCCTCCAGGGGCTCTACTTCGTTGCCGTCCCACAGGTTTCGGGAGTCTTCGACGGGGGCTGGCTGCACGATACGCTGTATCGCACGGTCAGCGCCGAACCAACGCGTAGCTTGCTGGTTCGCGATGATACACTGACCACAGCTCTGGTGAACGCGATCAAAGAACGCTATCCAGCCGATCGGACGTTGCTAATCGTACCAGTTGGAGATGAGGTTCCGAGAACCGCTCCAATTCGTACCATGTACGCGCAGGCGCGTTATTACCTGCCGGAATGGCACGTGCGGATCCTCTATACCACCAGGCTGCTCGACTTCGACGCCCTTGGCCTACCCCGTTACGTTATCGCTGAGGTATTTCGCGACCAGTTCAACCTCATCTACACTCAGGTCGTCACTGCGCCCACCGGGTACGCGGTCCGTTGGTTGGTGTGGTTCTGCGACGCGGACTCGACGGCGTACCCCTTCAACTCCGGCTGGAAGCGATACCAACTGCCGTCGGGGATTACCATGATCGTAGGAGATCTATCAAAACCGTACCCAGGTACCCGGACGTGGGGACCGTTCGAGTTTCCGGCGGAGGGTGCATCCTCGGATTCTTCGGGCTAAGCGATGGAGACGCGGGGGGCCTTCAGTGCGCGGGGGAAGGGTCTCAAGGGAGATGCTTTTTCCCTGAGTCCCTTCTCCTGCGGCTGGGAGAGGGGGTAGCTTTCAAGGGTAGGTTTTTCCGCGATGAGGCCGGGGAACCTC
>JBOGTX010000485.1:0-1605 GCA_050695695.1 Chloroflexota bacterium | reverse complement strand
GGTCCAGAATCCGAGGGTGAACTTCTGGGTATTGGTGGCCGCCGCCTGAGCGGCGGGACCGGTCGTCGGACTGGGAGCAGCCGCGGCGGACGACTGGGACGCCGCGGCGGTTGGAGCAGGCGCGGGTTGCGAGCCACACGCCGCGACCAGCGGCGCGATCGCGAGACCAAAGCCCGCCGCCGCGACAATCCGAGTGAACGACCGTCGGGTCAACCGTTGCGCGAGCACCATCGCCTCAATCCTCCTCGCTCTCTCGTCCGGCGCGCCACGCGCCAGCTCGGGAACCTGTCTGAACCCGGCGAGTATACATCGACAACCGAGACAGATTCAATAGCGCTGATGCAGAACCTTGAACACGATCGCCAGGGATGGAGAGAGACCGGCACCGCCGGTCAGGGGGTGATCCGCTGCTGGGTCTCGGGATCGAAGAAGGCGGCGCGCTTGACGTCGCAGGTCAGCTCCAGGTGCTCGCGCGGCTGAACCAGGGTATCGGGTGCCAGGCGCGCCGTCCAGGTTTCCTTGCCCAGACCAAAATAGGCGATGACCTCCGACCCGAGGTACTCCATCACCTTCGCGGTCGCCCGCAGGTCCGGGGTCTCGCCCGGTCGCGTCTTCTGGATGTCCTCCGGGCGGATGCCCAGATACAGCTCGCGTCCGAGCCAGCTCGCGTGTTGGGCGGCGAAGGCGGGAGTGAGGCGGATGCTGAATCCCTCGCCGGCGAAGACGTTGGGCGCTTCCAGGCGGCCAAACGCGAGATTCATCGGCGGCGCGCCGATAAACTGGGCGACGAACATGTTGTTGGGGTGGTCGTAGATCCGGGCTGGCGGATCGATCTGCTGGATGACGCCGTGGTTCATCACCACGATGCGCTGGCCCAGGGTCATCGCTTCGATTTGATCGTGGGTGACGTACACCGTGGTCGTGCTCAGCTTGACGTGCAGCTCGAGCAGCTCGACCCGCATCTGGATCCTCAGCTTGGCGTCGAGGTTCGACAGCGGCTCGTCGAAGAGGAAGACCTGCGGCGCGCGAACGATCGCCCGCCCGAGGGCAACCCGCTGCCGCTGGCCACCGGACAGCTCGCGCGGCTTACGGTTGAGCAGCGCGTCGATCTGCAAGAGCTCGGCGACCCGGTCGACCTCACGATCGATCTGCGCGGTCGGGACGTGGAGGTTACGCAGGCCGAAGCTCAGGTTGTCGCGCACTGACATGTGCGGGTAGAGGGCGTAATCCTGAAAGACCATGGCGATGTCCCGCGAGCGCGCCGGCAGCCGATTGACCAGCCGATCTCCGATGAAGATGTTGCCGGAGGTCTGGGTCTCCAGGCCGGCGATCATCCGGAGCGAGGTCGTCTTGCCGCAGCCGGAGGGGCCGAGGAACACGACGAACTCCCCGTCCTTCACGTCGAAGGTGGCGTCGCGCACCGCCGCCACTTCGCCCCGGCTCCGGTCGTTGAACAGCTTGGTCACGTGCTCGAGGGTTACTCCGGCCACCATCCGCCTCCTGGTCGGCTTTCGAGAATCTGCCTATCGATGATGCATGCCGTAGTGTATCCAACCAGAGGGCGCTTTACCAGATGTATGGCCGTCAGATCCAGTGCACCGGAAC
>JBOGTX010000484.1:0-5889 GCA_050695695.1 Chloroflexota bacterium | reverse complement strand
AGATTCTACACGGAATTGTAGGCAGAATCGCTGCCGACGTCAACCGATCAACCGGGCCGGGGCGCGCGATCGTCAGCACGGGTCAGCGTCAGGTCGCCGTGGAAATCGCTATTCGTTGGTCCAATTGCAGCGCTCGCGCGGCGCGATGGGCAATCAGTGTATCATTGGAGGGAGCGGCGAAGACGGTCACCGCGTTGGATCCGACAGCAAGTCGTCTGGTTGAGGGATCGCTGGATGGAACGTCTGATCACAATCCCCATCGAGAAGTTGCCCGAGAATGCTTACCTCGCAATCTCGGATGAAATCCAGGGTCTGGTCGCCCAGGGACGGACGGTCACGGAAACCCTGGAGATCGCTCGGGACGTCGCCCGGAAGCTCATCGAGGCACAGGACGAGCGGCAGTCTGATGTAGGCCCTGAGGATTTTCTGAGCAAATAGCCTGATTCTCTGGAAGAGGCGGGTCCGGTGGGAAGGGAATGAATCGGCACGCTATCTGGCAGCTACGGTGATTCGTCGGATCGCCCCGTGCGCGCCAGACCTTTAGATGCGATCGTCCGTGCAGGGCAGTGACCTCCGCTACAACCCCGCCTCAGCCGAAGACCTGCCGCGTCAGCTCGATCGCCCGCTCCGTCACCGCGACGCCGGCCTCCGGCGCCCAGGGCGCGGGATACCCGTAGTAGCGGGCGGCGAGGTCCATCTCGTAGCCGCCGATCGGAAAGGCTTCCGGGGTGGGGAAGTAGCCGAGGTTGTCGTTGGCCCAGCCGGCGACCAGCGTCGCCCGCGCCGGCGAGCTCGCCTTGATCCGCAGCCCGTAGGCCGAGAAGAACTCACCCGGGAGCGCCACGATCACCAGTGGCCCGATCCGCAATACCTGGGTCTCGCCAGTATAGCGCGGCACCGGCGCCGAGCCCCAGTGATGGGCCGCCAGCCGACGGGCGAAATCGTGGTAGATCACCCGGCCGGACCGATAGGCGACGCCGCCGGCCGGGTGCTCGCGAACGGTCGCCTCCCACTGTCGCCAGAGCCCGGCGATCCGGTCGGCGTCGGCCAACGGGAGCATCGCCAGTGGCACGTCCGCCCGCGCCGCGGCGACCCCGCCCGCCGGGGTGGCCTTCGCGCCGGACCAGAGCTCGGCCGCGACGCTGGCCACCGCCTGGCCGGTCCGTTCGACCGCGGCGAAGCCGCGCGCCTCCATGCGCGGATTGATGTCGCCTCCCGCCCCGTTGACCGCGACGACCGGCCCGGTCCCGATCGCTTCGAGCTCCCGGCGCGCGACGCCCCACCAGTCGGCGCTGGCCAGTCGGTTCTCGTGACCGGCGGCGACCGGATGGCAGGTGTAGTGAACGATCGTCGCCCGGGGCTCGCCGCCTTCGGAGTCGATCCGCGCGACCAGGACCTCGGGATCGATCCGGGTGTCGTCCTGACCGGCCCGCGCCAGCACCCGATTGTGGGCGGCGTGGCAAACGCCGCGCGCCCAGCCGATCCGCGCCGGTTCCAGCCGATCCGCCGCGGCGCAAGCCACGTCCGCCAGGTCGCGCTCCAGTCGTTGGAGATACGCTGGATCGGGATCGACCCAATCACCGATCACGCCGGTCTCCGGTCCGGCGTGGGTGTGGGTGCAGGCGAAGAGCTGCGCGTCGGCCGGGATCCCGACCCGCTCTTCCACCCGCGCCCGGACCCGCCGAACCGTCGCCGCGCCGAGCCCGAGCAGGTCGCACGAGACCAGCGCCACCCGGCGACCAGCGTCCTCGGCAACCAGCGCCGTCAGGAAGAGCGGATCGTGAACGCCGGCGCACGGCCCCTCGCGGGCGATGAAGCCCGAGAGGTCGACCCCCACCGGCGGCGTCACCTCGACGCGCGCCACGCCAATGCGCATGAGTAACCTCCTCAGCCCTTCACCGCGCCGACGGTAATCCCCTGGAGAAAGTAGCGCTGGAGCGCGAGGAAGAGCAGGATCGTCGGGATCGCGGTAAAGAGGGATCCGGCCATCTGCAGGCCGTAATCAGTGTAGCTCTGGAGCTGAAGGACCGCCAGGCCCGGCGGGAGCGTTCGCATCTCGATCGAGCTCGTCACGATCACCGGCCAGAGAAACGCGTTCCAGGAATCGACGAAGGTGAAGATCGTGACGACGGTGATCCCGGGGGTCGCCAGCGGCGCGACGACCCGAACGAACAGCGCCCACTCGCTGGCGCCGTCCACCCGCGCCGCGTCGAAGACCTCCGAGGGCAGGGTCGTCATGAATTGCTTCATCAGGAAGACCGCGAACGGCGCGCTGATCGCCGGGAGGGTCAGACCGGAGTAAGTGTCCAGCATGCCAAGACGCGCGCTCAGCTCGAAGAGGGGAACCAGCTTGACCTCGTAAGGCACCACCAGCACCGCCATCACCAGCCAGAAGAGCAGCCGATCGCCGGGAAATCGCCGCTTCGCGAAGGCGTAGCCCGACATCGTCGCGAAGGTCACCGTGGCGACGGTCGTCACGATCGCCACCAAAGACGAGTTGAAGAGCCAGCGAAAGGCCGGCGCCGCCCCGAAGAACACCTGGAAGTTGAGCAGGGTCGGCGGACTCGGCCACCAGGCCGGCGGGATCGCCTGGATCGCGACCTGGCTCTTGAACGCGGTCACGATCATCCAGTAGAACGGAATGATCGTCAGGATCGCCCAGATCGAGAGGACCAGGTAGGCGGCTACCTTCACCAGGCGCGTCAGCATGGCGTCAATACTCGACGTCGGAGCTGAACGCGGTGTATTGAAGGAACGAGATGCCGATCAGGATCAGCATGAAGACGAGGGCCATAGCCGAGGCGTAGCCAAACTGGTACTCTTCGAACGCCTGCTGATAGATGTAATAGACGATCGTCGTCGTCGCGTGGTCTGGCCCGCCGCTCGTCATCAGGTAGACCGGTCCGAAGAGCTGAAACGAGCCGATCGTCGCGATGATGAACAGGTAGAGCAGCGTCGGCCGGAGCAGCGGCAGGGTGACGTTCCAGACCTCGGCGAACGAATTGGCGCCGTCGATCCGCGCCGCGTCGTAAAGCTCGCGGGGAATCGAGCCCATCGCGGCGGTCAGCAAGACGACTCCCGCGCCCTGCCCGCCGGCCAGCGCCAGCAGCATCAACGAGGGCAGCGCCAGGTCGGGGTTGCCGAGCCACTGCTGGGCCGGTAGTCCGACCAGTCCGAGCAGGTAGTTCAGCAGCCCGATCACCGGATTGAATAGCCACTCCCAGACCAGCGCCAGCACCGCGATCGAGGTGACCGCCGGCAGGTAGAAGGCCGACTTGAAGAACGTCTGGCCGGCCGACGGCAGGCGAAAGACCAGCACCGAGAGCACAACGACGATGAGCAACGCGGCCGGCACCACCACGACGGTGTAGACCACGGCGTTGCGCAGGGCCGTCCAGAACAGCGCGGTCGCGAAGCTCTGTTGGAAGTTCGCCAGCCCGACGAAGCGGGTCTCGCCGGTCCGGAGGTTGAGGTCGGAGAAGCCAAGCATCACCGACCGCAGCACCGGGTAGATCCAGAACACCAGGAGGAAGAGCATCGAAGGCGCGGCGAAGAAATAAGACCAGCCGTGCCGACGGAGGAACCGACGCGCCCGGGACGGCGCGCTCCACTCGGCAGCGCGCGAGACCTCGATCGCCATCGAGCGCTCAACCCCCAAGGTTTTAGTGACCGGCCCGCAGCTTGTCGATGATCTGCTGGGCCGGCTGGACCGACGCCGAAAGCCCCTGGGTCACCGCTGATTTGCCGGACATGATCGATTGGTACATCGGCAGCGTCACCTGGCGCAGGTCGTAGTAGCCAAGCTGCAGGACGTCGATGTTTCCCCATTTCTGCGCCGCCTTCGCGACGTACTGGTTGAAGGGGTCGTCGCCGAAGATGTCGCCCACCGAGGCGCGCGACGGCGGGGTCTGCATCGCCACCGCGAGGTGCTTGTCATGATCGGTGCTCGACACGAACTGGCCGAGCGCCATCGCGGCGGCCACGGTTTTGGTGTTCTGATTGTGCCAGATCGCCAGGCCACCCGCCTCGCTGTAGTGCTGCGGTGGAATCGGGGGCTTCGAGGGATAGGCCACCGGATAGAGGTCGATCGAATCGGCCGGGATGTTCCCGGATTTCATCGCGCCCTTGATCGCGTTCTCGGTCCCGAGCGAGCCGGCGAGGAACGCCACCTTCCCCTGCAGAAAGAGCTGCTGGAGGTCCGCCCAGTGCTCGCCGGCCGTTCCCGGAATCAGCTCCTTGCTCTGCAGCTCCATGTCGGCAAGAATCTGGATGCCGGCCGCGGCCTCCGGTGAGTTGAAGGTGTACTTCGCGCCGTCGCTGCTGAAGATGTGCGCGCCCATGCCCCAGGGAAACGCGTGAATGTGGTAGTCGCCGGGCTGATCGGCCAGCCCGAGGCCCCAGGCGTAATGCCCTTCCTTCGTCACCGCCGCCGCGGCCTGCTGGAACTGGTCGAACGTCCAGGTGCGGTCGTCGTTCGTAGGGAGCAGGCTATCGGCTCCCAGGTCTTTGAAGAGCTTGCGGTTCGCCACCAGCGCGGTACCCGCGGTGAAGAGGGGCCAGAAGTATTTCTTACCCTGCACCGTCATCTGGGTGACGAAGAGTGGCAGAAAGTCCTTCAGGTCGTCGGCGCTCAGGTAAGCATCGACCGGCTCGAGCACGCCCAGGAAGGCGTACTTGCGCAGGTTGCTCGCCGCCTCGTAAAAGATGTCCGGCCCGCCGGTCCCCGAGGCGGCGGCGGTGCCGAGCTTGGGGCGCATGTCGTTGAAGGCGAGGACCTGGGCGTTGACCTTGATATTCGGATGCGCCTTGGAGAACTGGGGAAGCAGCCAGTCGACGTAGTCAGTCGGCTTGGCAGCCTTCGGGTCCTCCTTCCCCGTGACGCCGGTGAACTGCTGAACCCACCAGAAGTTGATCGTCGTCGCCCCGCCGCCTCCGCCGATCGGCAGGCTGCCGCACGCCGAAACGGCGCCCGCGGCGAGCACACTGGCGGCGAGCGCGGCCGACCCCTTCAAGAGCGAGCGACGCGTGAACGACCGCATAGACATCGCACCTCCCCGATTCCCTGGCTTTCCGCTGGAATCCGACGCGTCGACGCGACTCTCGGCGCAAACGTGTTGTCTACATGATGCGCTAGATATTGCATTCGAAGCGGAGATCAGGCTATCACGGGACGTGCCGAGCGGTCAACTCCCGGATTGGACGCGCGGAAGATGGACGTCACGCGCTGGCTACCCATCGCCGTCCTCTCGAACTAACGGTAGTTTGTTATTCCCGGAGATAGAGGTTGAGCGGGTGTCCGTCGAGGACCCAGGTGAGGAGCGCCTGCAGCTCCGGCGGCCGGGGGCAGATCGGACCACGCGCGCCAGCAGCGCCAGAGAGAGCTCCAGGGATCCAGCCAGGCGCGGACCTGGCGTAACGCTTTGGGCCAGGAGGGCCGCGCGGCGATTTCCCCCCCGACCCGCCGATTCCTCGGCGGGGGCTTCGGACTGGCCGGGGACCGGCGGGTCCAGTTCCGGAGCGGGCACCGGGTTGGCTGTTGTCGCGAATCAGTGGCGCCAGCAGAAAGTGAACGCACAGCAGACCAACTGTCAGTGCCGCCGGATCGCCTGATCGGCGAGAACCATGAAGTCGGCCCAGCCCAGCTCGTGCTTGACCTGCCGATAGCCCTGCCCCACCGGCATAGTCTTCCCGCGGACCCGGTGCAGGCGGGCAGGCCAGGCGTTGCGTCATCGTGCCACCCCCGCCACCCGAGCGCCGCATGACCCGTGCCCCCGTCAACAAACTGCTGATAAGAGAGCGCCTGGGCCATCGCACCGCGCGAGCATGCCGCCCGTCGTTCTCCCACAGTTCTCGTCGCGTGAGCACGGGCTCGACCACCCAACCGGCACG
>JBOGTX010000483.1:0-3669 GCA_050695695.1 Chloroflexota bacterium | reverse complement strand
GTCCCGAAGCGCACGCAGGCGGTCCTTCAACGTCTCGAAGGTGCCGGCGATGGCGTGCGACGACGACGCCAGCAGCTTGCGAAGGATCAGCGTCGTGAGCTGTCGCTGGCGCTTCGGAATCGAGTAGGTATCCTCGCGGCGGAGAAATTCCGAGACCGCTTCGTAAAGGCGGTGCTCGTCGTCGCCCGGCCAGAAGGGGCGCGTGAGCGTGCGCCGCTCGGTGTACTGGATGTATTCCGCTACCTGATCGCGGAGCGTCCGGGTGCAAAAGTAACGGAGACGTTGTCGCAGGTCGGAAAGGTCGCCGTCTCTTCCCAGGTACCGCGACCGAAACGCGGACACGTCGCCAAAGATGTGATCGTCGATGATCGTCGAGAGGCCGAAAAGCTCGAGCAGCGAGTTCTGGAGCGGCGTCGCGGTCAGCAGTAGCTTACGCCGTTCTTCGAGCGCCCAGCGGATTCGCTGCCCCATCCGGTTGCTCGGGCGATAGGCATTACGCAGCTTGTGCGCCTCGTCGACGACCACCAGATCCCAGGGCGCCGCGCGAATCTCGCCTTGCGCCGTGCTCGCGAAGTTGATCGAGACGATCACCACCCGATCGGTGAGAAAGGGAGTCGGGCTTCCCTCGCGTTGCGCCCGCCGGTAAGCGGGCGCGTCGAGGACCACCGTGGGAAGGTTGAACTTCTCTTCGAGCTCCATGCTCCATTGCTTGCGCAGCAACGCCGGGCAGATGACCAGCAGGCGACGGCGGCGCTCGGCCCAGAGCTGACAGAGGACCAGTCCTGCCTCGACCGTCTTGCCAAGGCCAACCTCGTCCGCCAGCAGCACGCCCTTGCTCAGCGGCGACTGGAGGGCAAACGTCGCCGCGTCGATCTGGTGCGGATTCAGGTCGACGCAGGCGTCGAAGAGAGACGATGAAATTCGCTCGACCCCCGACGACGGCCGCCGTCGGGTCAGCTCGTGGGCGAAGTAACGCGCGTGGTAGGCAGTGGTCATCCAGCCGCCGTCAGCTCGAACGATCCCAGGCAAGCGCCAAACGGAGACGATTTTACCTCACGGCCAATCGCCGCGCGGAGAGGAAAACGACCGCTCGGTAAGGAACAGGCTGAGATTATAGCGCTTGCCAGTATAGCACATCGAAAACGAATCTTCGGTCACGCGCCAGGCCAGTTTGGCCAGCGACCACTCGAAGAGTGCCGCGAAGAGCAACGCGACGATGAGGAATCGGGAAGCCGGCCGCGCGACAATCGTAGACGGCGGCATTACAATCTTAGTGATCGAGGCGATCAAAATGGCGACGCGGCGCAAGGACATGTGGCCGTGCCAGCCGCCGGATGCCGTGAGGTCGACGCGAGCCCTGGTTTGGGAGATACGGGAGAATCGATGGCCACAGTAGAGCGAATCGAAGTCAATCCGAAAGTCATGCTGGGCAAGCCAATCATCCGGGGAACACGCGTACCGGTCGAGCTCATTTTGCGCAAGCTCGGGGAAGGCGCGACGGACGAAGAACTGCTCGATGCCTATCCCCAGCTCAGTCGAGAGGATCTTCTCGCCGCGATCCGCTACGCGGCAGACGTCGTGGGGCACGAGGAGATGGTACTCGTTGGCCCAGGTGATCGGCGCGAGCCGAGTTGACAGCATGCGGTTTCTGGTTGACGAAAGCACCGATTTCGCGGTCGCTCGGGCGTTGGCGGAGGACGGTCACGACGTTGCTGCGGTCGCTCACTTGATGCGCGGTGCGCCGGATGATGAGGTGATGGCTCTCGCCGACCGTGAGAATCGCATCCTATTGACCGAAGACAAGGACTTCGGGCAGATCTTTTACGCGGATCTCAGCCGTCGACGTACGGTCATTTTGATCCGGTTCCCGATCCCACTTCGGGCATCGTTGGGATCATCGATGACCGACCTGATCCGCCGGTCTGGAGACCAGATTATCGGCTGCTTCGTGGTGATCCAACCTGGCCATATTCGAATTGGCCGCAGACCCGGAACTTAACATCTGAACCGTGGCGGATGATCCGCGAGGCCCGAGAATTCCGTGCATCGCGCCACCTGTCACCCGTTGTGGCGCGTGTCGCCACGTGGCAGTCAAGAGAACAGCGACAGAACCGGGCCGGCGCGGACCTTTCCAATCTGCCCTCATCCTCCCATCGCCGTCGGCACGCCCGGCACCGCGATCCGGTCGGTGAAGCCGCCGCTCATGCCCAGGGGCGTGCCATCGGCACGCCAGCAGGCGGCACCGTGGAGCAGACCGGTCCGCGGGTCTCGCAGGATGCCGTTCATGCCGCCGGCCACCCGGCTCACCACCTTCACCTCGTGACCCCGCGCGGCGAGGCCGCTCCGCACGTCCTCCCCGAAGGCTTCTTCCAGCTCCAGCGGCCCGCCCTGGGTCCAGATCCGTGGCGCTTCCACCGCCTCCTGCGGGCGCATGCCGTGGTCGATCACGTTCATGATCGCCTGCAGCACCGCCGGGAAGATGCGCGCGCCGCCCGGCGTCCCGAGGGCGAAGAACGGCTGGCCATCCTTCAGGATGATCGTCGGCGACATGCTCGAGAGCATCCGCTTGCCCGGGGCGATCGAGTTCGGCCGGCCCGGCCGCGGATCGAAGAGCGACATGTGGTTGTTCAACAGCATGCCGGTGCCGGGCACGGTGACCTTGGATCCAAACAGCATTTGCAGGGTCTGGGTCATCGCCACCACGTTGCCGGCGCGGTCCAGCACTGTCAGGTGGGTCGTGTTCGCGCCTTCGCGCGGGCCAACCGGCCGCGGGCCGGCAGCGAACGTCCCGGCGCGCCGGGGATCGATCTGGCGACGGCGCTCGGCCGCGTCATCCTTGCTGGTCAGCCAGCCGACCGGCACGTCGACGAACGCCGGATCGCCGACGTAGGCCGCGCGGTCGGCGAAGGCGATCTTGAGCGCCTCGGCCAGCAGGTGGATCGTGTCGACGGTGCCGAAGCCGGAGCCGGCCAGGTCGAAGCCTTCCAGGATGTTCAGCACCTGGACGATGTGGGTGCCACCGCTCGAAGTCGGCCCGACCGAGACGATCTCGTAGCCCCGGTAAGTGCCCCGGACCGGCTCGCGCCGGTGGAAGCGATAGCTGGTCAGGTCGTCCTGGGTGATCAGTCCGCCGTGGCGCGCCATGTCCTCGGCCACCGCCCGCCCGATCGGTCCCTCGCTCAGGGCGGATGGACCGTCCCGGGCGATCAGCTCGAGGGTGCGGGCGTAGTCGCGCCGGACGAGTCGCGCGCCGGGGCGGGGCGGCGCGCCGTTCGGCAGGAAGACCTCGGCCGAGGCCGGAAAGCGCGCCAGGTCGGCGGCACCGGTCTGGATGCAGGCCGTCAAGTAGGGTGAGACGACGAATCCATCGGCGGCGTAGCGGATGGCTGGCGCCATCACCTCGGCGAGGGTCAGCCGCCCGCGCTCGGCGACGATCGCCGCCCAGGCCGGCACCGCCCCCGGCACGCCGACCGAACGGTATCCAACCTCGTTTTCCCGCCCAACGACCGCCAATGGATCCCCACCGTCGAGGGGCTCGTACATGCCCGGCCTGGCCGCGCCCGGCGCGCACGGGTAGTTGTCGATCGTCGTGATCTCGCCGGTCGCGCCGTCTCGGAGGTTGATCATCCCACCACCGAAGACGCTGACCATCATCGGCTCGACCACGGT
>JBOGTX010000482.1:0-2541 GCA_050695695.1 Chloroflexota bacterium | reverse complement strand
ACCCCCAGGGAAAGCCCCCGGGCGCGCGCGGTCTGGACCATCTCGCGGGCGTGCGCGATGTCGTTCGAGAGCGGCTTTTCGCAGAGCACGTTGACCCCGGCCTCCAGCGCCTGGATCACTGGCTCGTAATGATGCCCGCCGTTCTCCGGTCCCGCCGTGGTCACGCTGATCAGGTCGAGCGACTGGTCGCGGAGCATTTCCTCGACGCGATAGTACGCGCGGGCGCCGAACTGCTCGGCGAACTGGTCGGCCTTCTCCTTGACCACGTCGCAGACCGCGACGAGCTGGGCGAGCGGATCGCCGCGGTAGACGGTGGCGTGGATTCGTCCGATGTTGCCGGTGCCGATCACTCCGACTTTGAGCATCTTCTTCTCCAATCCTCCAATCAGGGTACTTTCTCAGGCGAATAACTCCCGCATGCGCTGGCAGGCGGTGTCGACGACCGGTTGGATAGCGTCGACCGACAAGCCTCTGGTTCCGACGATCTCCAGGACGGTGTAGGTGATCCGCGGTAATGAACCGAGCCCGCGCGCGATCGCCGGAAGGTTCATCGCGCCGTTTCCGGGGATCTGCTGGTCGACCGGCCCGGGGCCGCCCGGCTCTCGGCTGACCGCGTCGCGCAGGCGCGCGGTCGCGAGGTGGGGACCAAGCTGCTCGAGCGAGTCTTCGGGAACCTCGTTCGCGCGCCAGAGGTGGCTGGCATCGTAGTTGAGCCCGACCCAGCCGCGATCGACCTCGGCCAGGAAGCGCAGCGCGGTTGGGGTCGAGTACACCGCCGCGTGAATGTGCGGCTTGATGCTCAGCCTGACGCCCGCGTCGGACCCGATCCTGGCCAATTCAGAGATCGCCGCGACGACCGCGCGGTAGGATGGCTCGTCGTCGGAGACACCGCCCGAGCCGGTGGTGATCGCGGGCGCGCCAAGAACGGCCGCCGCCTGGATCAGTCGGACGAAGCGCGCGCGGCGGTCAGGGTCGAGCAGGTCGGTGCTCGCGCCGATCGACTCGATCGCCAGGCCATGGTCCGCGACCGTCTGACGAACGCGGCGGTAGTACTCGGCGCCTTCGTCCGCCGAGAGGTGATCGGCCATGCCGGGAATGGCGCAGAGCTCGATCGCGTCGTATCCCGCCCGCCTGATCCCTTCCAACGCGGCCTCCAGCGGATGCCCACCAAACAGGATCGTGCTGCAGCCTAATCGCACCGGCGAGTCCTCCCTCCATAAAGATGACGTGAGATGGGCGCGTGACGAGTCGCGAGCCCACCGATACCGCGGTATCGAGACGCACTTTACCACTCGGACGGCGACGATGGAATCTGTCGCGAAACTCCAGCTCCACCGGTCCGACGGCGGGGCGTTGCGAAACCGTGCCGGGGGATGTGGCTTCGCTCACCACGGAACGATGGCAAAGTGGATCAACACCGCGACGACGGCGAGGCATACGAGGAAGAGGCCAAGCCCGATTGGTGAGTCCCAACTGTACCACCGGTACGTTTTCTCGGCCAAGGCGTGCTTCGCCAGATCCTGGTCGTTCATCTCGCGGCTCCCTTCTCCGACCCGACGACGGGCGACTTCGTCAGGCGCAGGTCGAAGCCGATTCCGTCGAGCCGGATCTCGCCGGCGCCAAACCGACTGGCCGCCACCAGGCGCTCGAGCGCCGCCGTGGTGTAGGCGGTTTTCAACAGCATGAAGCGGAACGTCAGCCGGGTGAGGAGCGCGTTCAGCCAGGACTGGCGCATGCCACGCACCTCGGCGTCGATCTCGGTCAGGGAGGCGTCTTTGCGCAGGTCGAAGATCGATGCCTGTCCGCCCGGCCTCAGGACGCGGTAAATCTCGTCGATGGCACCGATTGGATCGGTGAAGTTCTTGAACGCGGCGCGACAGACGACGAAGTCGAACGAGGCGTCGGGGAAGGGCATGCGCGCCGCGTCACCATGCTGGAAATCAATCGTGAGTCCGGCCCGCCGCGCGTTCTCGCTCGCGATCCGAACGAACGAGTGGCTGATATCCAGGCCAGTCACCTGATAATCGCCGAGTTTCGCGATCTGGATAGCCAGGTAACCGGGCCCGGGGGCGACCTCCAGGACCCGGCTGCCCGGCGCCAGTCGGTCAGTGACCGACTGAGCGCAGGTTCGGTAGCCCCGAACGTCCCCCCGGGTGTTATTGGCGTACCAGGTGGCGATCACGCCCTCCATCGCTAGGCCCTTGTATGGCTTGCGGGCGGTTGACGTCGCGTTGGGCACCATCTTGTTCGACCCTCCAAAATGTCTTACACTGTTAGGGTGGTTCCACGCACGAATATCCCATACATTGTTAGGGATGTCAAGAGGTAAAACACTATGCCGCGCCCGGACGCGGAGCTGCAAACTGGCGTGACCCGCGCGCGGGTCGTCGCCGCCGCGCTCGACCTGATTCAACAGGAAGGGCTCGGCGCTCTGGCGATGCGGCCGCTTGCCGATCGGCTGGGGGTGAAGGCCGCGTCCCTCTACTGGCACGTCCGCGATCGTGACGAGCTCATGGGACTGCTCGCCGCGGCGCTGCTGGC
>JBOGTX010000481.1:0-5919 GCA_050695695.1 Chloroflexota bacterium | reverse complement strand
CGCCCCTCGTCTTCCTCAACTCACCGCAAAAGTACCTAGTCGCGGTCGGCCTGCGCTACTTCAACGTCGGCGCGGCGCAGGGCGAGCAAGCGGCTAAGCCTCAAGACCATCTTTTGATGGCCGCTTCGCTCATGGTCGCGCTGCCCTGCCTCATCCTCTTCTTCGTCGCCCAGAAGTACTTCGTCCAGGGCATCGTGATGACCGGGATCAAGGGGTGAGAAGAACCGTGGCCTCACACCCCCCGCCCCTCTCCATCGAAGATGGAGAGGGGGGACGAGATGGGCGCGCTTGGTGCGCTCCGCGCACCTTCGGGTTCCCCCTCTCTCGTTCCCGTGGAGAGGGGGCGAGGGGGTGGGGCCACGCCAGTTTCGATAAACCGCCGTCGCGGGTAGCGGCCGCGGCGATTACTGGCCCTGCTTCGTTGCTGGGGCTGGCGGCTCGCCGTTGATCGCATCCGGTGGCTTGGTCGAGACCACGTCCTGCCCGGCGGCCCGACTCGGCGTTGGCGACTCGTGGACCTGCAGATCGTTCTTCACGTCGCGAACTCCGCCAACCTTCCAGGCATCCTCGCCGGCCAGCCGCTTGGCCAGCTCCGAGTTCACCGCTCCGTTCATCGTCACGACGCCACTCTGGACCGACACGTCGACTCCAAGCGAGCTGACCGCGTCGTCGTAAAAGAGGGCAGTATCCACGTCGCGCTTGATGTCGTCGTCGGGCCGGGAGGGCGCCTGGCCCGGGAATGGACCGTGATCCCCCATCGAATAAACGCGGGGCTCCGGTGGTGTCTGGCGATAGGGCTCGCGACCCTGGAAGGGCTCGCCCTGGATTGGATCAGCCATCTGTTCCTCCTCGGATCTGTCGATCGCCTGAAGATCCGCTATGGTCGGCAAGTAACGTGCCGGTCAGGCTTGCAATTCCCGGCGTCCGCCCATTACAATCCCCGCCATGAACGTCGCCCAGCTCGCCGAATGGCTCACGACCGGCGAGCACGCCCACAACATTCAGGCGACGCGTTGCCTGCCCGCGCGGCCAGCCCGCTTCGCTGACTGGCCGGCGGCGCTGGACGCGCGCCTCGTCTCGGCCATGCGCCAGCGTGGCATCGAGAGCCCGTACACCCACCAGGCGGAAGCGATCGCGCGGGTGCTGGCGGGCGAAAGCTGCGTCGTCGTCACGCCGACTGCCTCCGGCAAGACGCTGTGCTACAACCTGCCGGTCCTGAACGCCGTGCTCAACGATCCGGAGGCGCGGGCGCTCTACCTCTTTCCGACCAAAGCGCTCGCCCAGGACCAGCTCGCCGAGCTGCAAGGCGTCATCGACGGCCTCCAGGTCGGCGTCAAGACCTACACCTACGATGGCGATACCCCGGCGAACGCCCGGCGGGTGGTCCGCCAGGCCGGGAACGTCGTGATCACGAACCCGGACATGCTCCACACCGGCATCCTGCCGAATCACACCCAGTGGCATCGGCTTTTCGCGAACCTCCGCTTCGTCGTGATCGACGAGATGCACGTCTATCGCGGCGTCTTCGGCTCGCACGTCGCCAACGTGATTCGTCGCCTGAAGCGCATCTGCGCGCACTACGGGGCGTCGCCGCGATTCATTCTGGCCTCGGCCAGCATCGCCAATCCGGAGGACCTGGCCCGTCGCCTGATCGAGGCGCCGGTGACGGCGATCACCGAGAGCGGCGCCCCGGTTGGCGAGAAGCACCTGATCTTCTACAACCCGCCGGTCGTGAACCAGGCGCTCGGCATCCGCGCCGGCTCCATCAACACCGCGCGGCGGCTGGCGATGCAGACGATCGCGAACCGGATTCACACCATCGTCTTCGCGCGCAGTCGCTTGAGCGTCGAGATCCTGCTTCGCTACCTGCGAGCTGACGCCCGCCAGGCGCACGTTCCGGACGCGGCGGTGCAGGGCTACCGCGGTGGCTACCTGCCCAACGAGCGGCGGGCAATCGAGCGAGGGCTGCGCGACGGAAGCATTCTAGGGGTCATCAGCACGAACGCCCTGGAGCTGGGGATCGACGTCGGCGGCCTGGATGCCTGTGTGATGGTCGGCTATCCGGGCACCGTCGCGAGCACCTGGCAGCAGATCGGCCGAGTTGGCCGGCGCGACTCGCCGTCGCTCGCGATTCTAGTCGCCGCCAGTACCCCGCTCGATCAGTTCGTCGCCAGCCATCCGGAGTATTTTTTCGGCGCCTCGGTCGAGAGTGGCTTGATCAATCCCGACAATCTACTCATCCTCGCCAGTCACCTGAAGTGCGCCGCGTTCGAGCTGCCGTTCCACGCCGGCGACCGGTTCGGCATCCTGCCGCCCGACAACCTGCTCGGGCAGCTCGCCGACGCGCGGATTCTCTATCACTCGGGCGACACCTGGTACTGGATGGCCGAGGCATTTCCGGCCCACGACGTGAGCCTGCGCAGCGCGGCGAGCGAGAACGTGGTGATCGTGGACATCACCGATCCGAACGACACCCGGGTCATCGGCGAAATGGATCGACCGAGCGCGGCGACCATGCTGCACGACGAGGCGATCTACCTGCACGCGGGCCGCCAGTACGAAGTCCTGCGTCTGGACTGGGAGGAGAAGAAAGCATTCGTCCGGAAGGTCGAGGCAGATTACTACACCGACGCCAATCTTGCCGTCCGACTGGCCGTGCTCGATCGATTCGCGCTGGACGGGCCGCGCGCCTGGGGCGAGGTCAGCGTCACGTTTCTGGCGACGATCTTCAAAAAGATCAAGCTCGACACCCACGAGAACGTCGGCTGGGGGAAAATTCGGCTGCCCGAGGATACCTTCCACACCAGCGCCTACTGGATCACCCTCGACGAACCGGCCCGGACGCGAGATCCGGGCGAGGTCGAGCGCGGGCTCGCCGGGGTCGCTCACGTGCTGGCGAACGTCGCGCCGCTCTTCCTGATGTGTACGCCGGGCGACCTCGGCGTCTATGCTGAAACCCGGAGCCCCGGCACCGGCTTGCCAACCCTCTTCCTGTACGACGCGATCCCCGGGGGCGTGGGGTTCGCCGAGAAGCTGTTCCACGATCACCAGCTCCTGATCCAGGCCGCCCATGAGGTCGTCCGCGACTGCCGCTGTGACGACGGCTGCCCAAGCTGCATCGGCGCGCCCGCCGGCGCTGGAGACGGGGCGAAGGCGGTGGCGTTGGGCCTCTTCCGTGACATGCTGGCGAACGCGCCCGAGCGTTGAAAATGCTGATCGAGCGCGACGCCGCCTTTGACACGATCGAGCGGCGGATACCGCTGGATTCGCGGCTCGCCGATCTCGCGCCGAGCCTCGCTGCCCTGGTCGCCGTGCTCGGGCGCGCGATGCCCGACGAGGGATTGGGCGTCTTCCTCGACGTCGAAACCACCGGTCTCAACTTCGGGGCGGGCACGCTGGTCATCCTGGTCGGGCTTGGCTGGGTCGAGGACGGCGCACTGGCCGTCCAACAGTTTTTCCTCGCCGACCCGGGCGCCGAGCGCCCGATGCTCGAGGCGGTCGCGGACCGGCTGGCGCGATGCGACCGCGTCTACACTTTCAACGGGAAGCGGTTCGACGTTCCAATCCTCGAAGGTCGCTATCGCATGCACCGGCTGGCGACCCCGTTCCCCGTCCACCATCTCGACCTCCTCCACCCGGCGCGCCAGATCTGGCGCCGCCGGCTTCAACGGGGCAACCTGGCCACCCTGGAGGCGCGGATTCTCGGCATCGTCCGCGCGAGCGACGTTCCGGGCGCCGACGTGCCGGCCCGCTACTTCGCTTACTTGCGCGAAGGGCGCCGCGACGCGTTCGAGCCGGTCTTCGACCACAATCGGCAGGACGTCGCGACCCTCGTCGGGCTGGCCGGAGTGATGGGCCGCCTGCTCGCCAGCCACGACGCGGCGTGCGATGCCGCGCCGAGCGACCTGCTGGGTCTGGCCCGCCTGCTCGAAACCCGCGGGGCGACCGAGCGGGCGCGTCAGTACTACGAATCGGCGCTGGTTGGGGCGACGCCCGGCGAACGCGCCGAGGCGTTGTTTCGCCTGGCGTCGCTTGCCCGCCAGGCAAACGATCTCGATCGGGCAATCGAGCTTTTCGATGCCGTTTCCAGCTACGCGTCTCGGCGGGCCGGACTCGCGGCGGTCGAGCTCGCCAAGCTCTACGAGCACCGGATCCGCCAACCCGAGCGGGCTCTCGCCTACGCCCGGCGCGCGCTCGGCCGGTCAGAGACCATCCCCGGCGAAGATCTCGCCCGCCGGATCGCCCGTCTGGAGCGAAAGCTACACAGGACAGTCACGGCCCGCGGAGAACCCCACTGATTTGCCAGGCACATCAGTGGGGTTCTCCGCGGGCAGCATCTTAATAAAACAACTGCGCCAGCTCGTAGAGGTTCAGGTCGACCCGACGGTTGGTCGCGACGGCATCGGAAAGCTTGCACGGGACGATCTCCACGCCGCGCAGGGCCGGCATGTACCCGAACTTCCCTTCGCTGACGTAATCGACCGCGGCCACCCCGAAGCGGGTGGCCAGGACCCGATCGAAAAGGGATGGGCTGCCGCCACGCTGCAGGTGGCCAAGCACGGTCACCCGCGTCTCGAAGCCGGTCCGACGCTCGATCTCGCGGCCCACCAGCTCGCCGATGTTGCGGCGGTCGAGCCGAACGTGCCCGAATTGATCGGTGCTGCTCTTCTCGTCGCTGGTCGGGAGGTCCGGCACCACCGCGCCCTCGGAGACGACGATGATGCTGAAGTCCTTGCCCATCTCCCAGCGCCGCTGGAGGTGGGTGCAGACCGTCTCGACGTGGGTCGGTCGCTCCGGGATGAGGATGAAGTCGGCGCCACCGGCCAGCCCGCCGACGACTGCGACCCAGCCGGCATCGCGTCCCATCACTTCGACGACCAGCACGCGGTGATGCGAGCTGGCCGTCGTGTGCAGCTTGTCCAGCGCGTCCGCGACGATCGTCACCGCCGAGTTGAAACCGATCGTGTAATCGGTCCCGTTCACGTCGTTGTCCATCGTCTTGGGAATTCCTACCACCTTCGAGCCCTGCTCGCAGAGCTTCGCCGCGACGCCCAGGGTGTCGTCGCCGCCAATCGCGACCAGCGCGTCGAGGTGATGGCGATCGAGGTTCGCGAGCACCTGGGCAACGTGCTCGGGATTCTTGAATGGATTGGTCCGCGAAGTTCCGAGCATCGTCCCGCCCAGCGGGAGAATCCCCGACACGTCGCGAGCGGAGAGCGGCTCGATGCTCCCGTCGCCGAGTAACCCGGCCCAACCGTTGTGAATCCCCAGCACGTCGTATCCGTAATGATCTGCCCGGCGGACGACCGCTCGAATGGCCGGATTCAGCCCCGGGCAGTCACCGCCTCCGGTGAGGACGCCGATTCTCACGAAAGTTTCCCCCTGTAGAGTAGCCAGCACCGGCCGCACCTGTTACACTACGACGGCCGATGCCAGAAGAACAACTTTTATCCTATGTACACATCTGTGGTAGTATAGGGCACCCGGAAAAGTGACGTCAAGACAGCAACCGGCCGCATCGACCGCCTCGTTCGGTGACAATGACGACGAGGCCGACCGAATCGCGAAGGCTCGCCAGGGCGACACCGTCGCTTTCAACCAGCTTGTGCTCACTTATCAGGGACTGGCCTTCAACGTCGCCCTGAGGCTCGTCGGGGACGCCGACACCGCCGCGGACGTCACCCAGGATGCCTTCCTTTCGGCCTATCGCCACCTCGACCAGTTCAAGGGCGGCTCGTTCCGTTCGTGGGTGCTGCGCATCGTCACCAACGCGAGCTACGACGTGCTCCGGAGTCGCCAACACAAACGGGGGCAGTCGCTCGACGACCTGGTCGAAGACTCCGGGTTCGACCCACCGGACCCGGGCGAGCGTCCCGAAACGATCACCCTGCGGCGCGAGCTCGCCGAGCAGCTCGAGGT
>JBOGTX010000480.1:0-2044 GCA_050695695.1 Chloroflexota bacterium | reverse complement strand
GTGATCGTCGAGCCGGTCGCCGGCAACATGGGGGTCGTGCCGCCGGCATCGGGCTTCCTGGCCGGACTGCGCGACCTGACCCGCGCCGACGGCGCGCTGCTGGTCTTCGACGAGGTGATCACCGGATTCCGGGTCGCTCACGGCGGCATGCAGGAACGCACCGGCGTTCGGGCCGATCTGACCTGCCTTGGCAAGATCATCGGCGGTGGGTTGCCGGTTGGCGCCTACGGTGGACGCGCCGACGTGATGGCGTTGCTGGCACCGGATGGCCCGGTCTACCAGGCCGGCACCCTGGCCGGGAACCCCCTGGCGATGACCGCCGGGATTGAGACGCTCGCGGTGCTGGCCGAGCCGGGCGTCTACGAGACCCTGGAACGCGGAGCCGCCAGACTGGCCGAGGGAATCGCGGAAGCGGCGCGAGAGGCCGGCGTCGCGACGTTCGCGACGCGGGTCGGGTCGATGTTCACGACCTTCTTCGCCGATCAACCGGTCGTCGACTACGTCAGTGCCAAACGCGCGGACACGCGCCGGTACGCGCGCTATTTCAACGCGATGCTCCGCCAGGGGATCTACCTGGCGCCGTCGCAGTTCGAAGCGGGCTTTCTTTCGCTGGCTCACACCGACGAGGACATCCAGCAAACGATCCAGGCGGCGCGGGTGGCGTTCCGGGAATGCCGGGAGTAAGTGACATTCACCAGGGGTACGTGCGTTGAAAATAGGCGAGATCGACCTGCAGATCCTCAACGATGGCCATTGGCGGCTGGACGGCGGCGCGATGTTCGGTGTCGTGCCACGGGTGCTCTGGGAGAAGCGGTTGCCGCCCGACGACCGGAACCGGGTGCCGATGGCGCTGCGCTGCCTGCTGATTCGCGCGGCCGACAAGACGATCGTCGTCGACACCGGAGTCGGCGATAAGTTTGGCCCGAAGGAGACGGAGATCTACGCGGTCGAGCGCGCCGATGGCCTGATCGGACAACTGGCGTCCTACGGCGTCACTCCCGAGGCGGTCGACCTGGTCGTCAACACCCACCTGCACTTCGATCACGCCGGTGGCAACACCACCCGTCACCTTGGCGCGCTGGCTCCCACCTTTCCCAATGCCGAGTACTGGGTCCAGCGTGGCGAGTGGGAAGACGCGACCCATCCCAACGAGCGTACCCGGACGACCTACCTCGCCGATAACCTGGAACCGATCAGCCAATCCGGGCAGCTCCATCTCTTCGACGGCTCGACCGAGATCGTTCCGGGCGTCAACTGGCTCATGGCGGCGGGCCACACCCGATCGCACACCTGCGTCCAGATCGAGTCCGGAGAGCAATCCGCGATTTTCACCGTCGACGTCTGTCCGTTCGTTGCCCAACTCGAGCGCCTCGCCTGGATCGCGGCGGTGGACGTCGAGCCGCTGGTCTCGTTGGAGACGAAGCGCCGGATCGTGGCCGACGTCCTCGCCCACGATCGACTGGTCATCTTCGACCACGACCCCAACGTCGTCGCTGCCCGGCTCGTCGGCACGCCGGAGCGCTGGACGGTCGAGCCGGAGATCCTGACGATCGTCGGGGCAGGCTCTACGACGTAAGGACGGTCTTGCTATTCGTACTTCGAGAGCTTCTCGAACTGCTTGAGGAACTCCGGGCTGAGGATCTCTTGCAGGCGGTGGTGCTCGGTCTCGCGAACGCTCATCGCCTGGGCAGCCACCTGATCGGCGATCTCCTCGGGGATCGCGGTGATGCCGTTCTCGTCGCCGTGCAGCAGGTCGCCCGGCCGAATCTTTACCCCGCTGATCGTGACCTCGGCGCCCACGTCGTAGATCAGCGGATTGCCGTGGGCGACGACTAACCCCGCCCCGAAGTAGTGGAAGCCGCCAAGGGTGGTCACTTCGATGATGTCGCGCAGCCCGCCGTTGGTCACCAGACCGATCGCACCGCACCGCTTCATCGTGGTCACCATCATCTCGCCGGCGTGGCAGGAGTGAGTCCGATCCCGACCGTCGTCCTGAATCACGACGATCGCCGGCTTGGGCGACGCGGCGATCGCCGCGTAAAGC
>JBOGTX010000479.1:0-3921 GCA_050695695.1 Chloroflexota bacterium | reverse complement strand
CCCGAGCCCCGAGCGGGCGAGACGCCCGAGCTCCCAGCAGAGATCCCGGCGATTTCGCGCGATACCCGGCGAAAGCACGCGGCCGGTCGGCACGTTCAGCCCAGGGTATCATGACCGGGCGATCGTTCATGAGTAGTTTTCCTCGCTTCGGCCAGGAAACTACTCTTCGTCGATCTTTCGCCCGCGGGGTGGGCGTGCCGATCGCGGCGGGCAGCAGGCCAGCAAGGCTCATGGCCGACTACAGGCCACACTCGCCCCGATAGGTGTTGAACGTCGCGGCCAGCAGAGCGCGCAGGTCGGTCTGAGCGAGCGCCAGCTCGGTGTTCTCGGCCCGCTCGAACTGGTTCAGCGCCGGCTGCTTGCCGTTCGGTCCGAACTGGTCGCGCCAGAACTCGAGCTCGTTCGAGCGGGCGCGCAATTCGGTTTGAATGCACCCCTGACTGGTGCTGAAATTCGGTTGGTGGGTGAAGTCGTAGGCGTGGGTCGCCTCGTGGATCAGCACCGCCGCGGCGTCGTTCGGATTCGCGTCGGCCAGCGCCGAGCTGACGTCAATGCGCGCCTGGCCGGTGCGCGGGTCGATCGAGAAGGCGCCGAAGACGTTCGTTGGCAGGGCTGCCAGGCGCACCGGAATGCGCTCGGCCAGGACGTTGGCGATCAAGCTCCCGAACTGGCTATTGGCCGCGATCTGATAGGCAGCGCTCAAGCTCGGATCGACGTTCGACGGCGCGACGTCCGGCTCCCACCGAAAGCGGGCATCATTGGAGCGCACCTGAAGCCCGAAGGGGCCGTTGATCCAGGTCAGGCTGCCGTTGGTGAAGGCGGTGAAATTATCGGCTTTGCGCCAGACCAGCAGGCCATCGGTCGTCAGCTGCAAGCCGTCGCCGTTCGTCGGGTTGTAGGTCTCGTCGGTCAGACAGTTGCCGACGGCCGTTGGAATCAAGCGGTGAAGCGTCGCGAAGCCAAGGCTGAACTGGCAACCGGCCGCTTCGGCCGGGGCGGGGTTCTGGAGAATCGAGGCAAGGAGGAACGACAGGACCGCGACGAGGGTCAGGGTTCGGCGCGCGCCCGAGAACCAGTGGGCTGCCACTGTCGGCAATGGCATCGACGTCCTCCGAAACGGCTTCGTTGCCGTCTGCTCCCTTGATTATACCAGGGAAACCGACGACACGGGGAGACGAGAGCACGCTCACCGCGAAGCCGCGAAGAACCCGAAGCGCACGATGGGGGAGAAAATCGAGAATGGAGAAGCGAGAATGAAAAGGACGAGGGGGCTATTGCCGTCGGTCTCCTCGATTCTCTATTCTCGTTTCTCGCATCAGGCGCTATCATAGAGCCAGTTGAACCCGAATCCGCCCAGCGGGAGGTCCGATGAACGCACACCTGACGGCGAGCCTCGCGGTGCTCGAAGAGCTGTACGCTGACCTGGAAGAGCTCGTCCGAAGCTTGGATGCCGATTGCCTCAACTGGACGCCGCCGATTCCCGAGACGAACTCGATGTCGGCGCTGGTCACCCACACCGCTGGCTCGGTCGATAGCTGGCTCAGCCGGGCCCTGGGGGAACCGCTCAAACGGGACCGCGAGGCGGAGTTTCGCGTCACGCGCACCGCCGACGAGCTGGTCGCGACGATCGAGCGCTCGCGAGCGGAGACCCGCCAGCGCTTCGCCCGGCTCGAGCAGAGTGACCTGGCCATGCTCCGTCACGTCCGCCGCATGTCGACCAACCGGGAAGAAGACGTCTCGCTGGCCTGGTGCATCGAGCACGCGCTGATCCACGCCGGCGAGCACTGGGGGCAAATTCAGCTCAATCGTCAGTTTTACGCGGCGTCCGGCGAGGGCCGCGCGTAATGGAGATCTATGCTGTCCCCGACCCCGGGGGCGAGAAGGAGAATTGACCATGCCTCGGATCCCTTGCATGGAAGCCGCGGTCCAGATTCTTGAAGACGAGGGCGTCGACCACGTCTTTGGAATCCCCGGTTCCAACGTCAACGCGTTCTACAACGCGCTGGCGAAATCGAAGAAGATCCGCCACATCATCGCCCGCCACGAGGAGGGCGCGTCCCACGCCGCCGAGGGCTGGGCCCGGGCGAGCGGAAAAGTTGGCGTCTGCGTCGGCACGTCCGGCCCGGCCGGCACGAACTTCATTACCGGCCTCTACAACGCCCAGGCCGACTCGATTCCGCTGATCGCGCTGACCGGTCAGCACATTCGGGCGATGCAGGGCAAAGAAGGCTTCCAGGCGATGGACATCACCGAGGTCGCGCGACCGGTCTGCAAGAAGACCTTCTACGTGCGCGAGTCGGCGAACGTGCCCTGGATCTTCCGCGAGGCGTTCCGAATCGCCCGCGAGGGGCGGCCGGGGCCGGTGCTGATCGATTTGCCGATCGACGTCCAGCGCGGCGAAGTCGAGTACGACGCGTCGATCGACGCCTCGCTGGCGATCCTCAAGCCCGCGCCGGACCGCCGCAAGATCGCCAGGGCGATCGAGATGATCCTGGCCGCGAAGCGCCCGATCATTCTCATGGGTGGTGGCGTGGTCATCTCCGGTGGCTGTGAGGAGCTGGTCCAGCTCGCCGAGCACCTCCAGGTGCCGGTCGTCAACACCAGTATGGCCAAGGGGGGCATCGCGGCCAGCCATCCGCTCTATGGCGGCGAGGTTGGCGTGCAGTGCAATACCCTCTCGGGAAACCGGGTGTTTCTGGATTCCGACCTGGTGCTCGGCGTCGGCTGCCGCTTCGCCGACCGTCACACCGGCGCGCTCGACGTCTACACTCGGGGGCGCCAGTTCATCCACATCGACATCGAGCCGACCCAGATCAGCCGGATCTTCCCGGCCGACCTCGGCATCGTGTCCGACGCGCGCCTCGCGCTGCAGGCGCTGCTCGACGAGGCCCGCGCGCGAACGCCGCGCCGCCAGCCCGACGACTACATTCAGAAGATTCCCGGGTTGCGCCGCGAGCTCGCGCGACGCCTGGACTTCGACGACGTGCCGATCAAGCCGGGTCGGGTGTTCAAGGAGATCAACGAATTCTTCGACGAGGACACGATCTTCGTCACTTGCATCGGCAACAATCAGATCTGGTCGGGGCAGATGCAGGAGATCCAGAAGCCGGGTCACTATCTGCTGTCGGGTGGCGCCGGGCCCCTCGGCTGGGACCTGCCGGCGGCGCTGGGCGCGAAGCTGGCGCGCCCAAACAACACCGTCGTCAACGTGACCGGCGACTTCGGCATCCAGTTTTGCATCGAAGAGCTGGCGATGGCCGCGCAGCACGACATTCCGGTTCTCGTCGTCATCATCAACAACGGGAACATGAGCCTGATTCGTCAGAACCAGAAGTACGCGTACAACGGCCTGCGCCACGGCATCGATCTGGCGTACGGCGAAGAGAACAGCTACCTCGATTTCGTGCAGCTCGCCCGGGCCTACGGGCTCTATGGCGAGCGGATCACCCGCCCGGACGAGATCAAGGGGGCGTTCCGCCGTGGGCTGGACTCCGGCAAGACCGCGCTGATCGACATCATCATCGAGCGCGACGCCGACGTCTCGATGGGGAACGCGCTCGACGCGATCCGCGAGTTCGAGCCCTTGCCGCAACTGGTGCCGGCGCTGAGCTGAGCTCGGGCCAATACGGAGCATCTCGAATCCTGGGCGGCGGGCTCGCGGATCGTGTCGGGGAGTCTTAGGCCTTCCGCCTCTTCACGCGCGCGACGGCAATCTCGTACGCCTCACGCAGCAGCGGCTTCACCCGCTCGAGCGTCTCGGCAACGTAGGCGGTGATTGCGGCCTGGTCCAACTCCGCGCCCCCTGGAACGGCACTCCGAAGTGATTCTGCCACCCTTATTGTAGTCGTTCAGGGAGTAGCGATGAGCAGGGATGCCGAAACAGCCCTTGCGCCCCGCCATAGCATGGCGAGGCGCAAGGGC